>JAPZAO010000208.1 GCA_027460615.1 Candidatus Methanoperedens sp. | reverse complement strand
TGCCTTAGGTGGATCCCTGAACCAAGGCAGTGCAGAATTACAGAAGGCAATGTCGAATTCGTTATTGTAATCCATATCTTCAGCCGCAACCTGCCTGAATTCTATCCCTGGATACAATGCTTTAGCCTGTTTAATCATGCCTTCAGAAATATCTATGCCTATTACTCTTCCGCTTGTAACTTTACTGAGCAAATTCGTAATATGCCCCGGTCCGCAGGCAACATCAATAGCGCTATCTGTACAGCCGACTTTTAAGATATCAAGCAGTTTCAGTGCTGCTTTTTGCTGAACCAGTGATTTTTCTTTGTATTGACCTGATATTTTATCGAAAGTAGTCATGTTAAGAATGCTTTCACTTTTTTCTCGAGATCGGCAGATAAGGTTTCCATTTTATTGTACCTCGTAATGTAATGGTATAGCATCTTATAATAATATCCTTTCTTTAGCTTATATCAATAGCGGCGCCGCCCTGTCATCGAGCCGGAGGGTGCGCTCGCGTGAGGGGGAGGCGGCGCGAGTGGTGGATTTTCTGTGGACTCCGTTATCATAAAAGGATTGTTTTAGGAGCGAAAGACTCAGGTCATTTTCGTGATAATGTCATCGAGTGTGCCGCTTTCTTCAAAATCCTCAATCATAAGAGACTTTGGGAATCGTTTTCTATTACTCCATAACCATAACAAAGGAAAAGGAATATAAATCAGACCAAAAATCAAAAAAACCATTTAATATAGTCGGTAAATATCTGCCAGAAAAATGCAACGATAGACGCTATGACACCTAAGAACGATATAACAAATAGTATTTTTCGTGGTGGTTCATTTCCAGAAGGAATGTCTCCCCAATTCAATATTCCTTTTGGTACACCACGTATGGTTCCTCGAATTTTAGGATAACGTCCTTCATTTGTGTGTAGTAATTCAATAACCGCTCCATCTCCAGCATCGAGATAATCAAAATTGCAGATCACATTATTTGGGGAGTCTGAATTAATCATAGCTGTGAACTTATTTGACTCGCGAGTTACTTTAAGAACATTCGATCTAAGCACTTGAGCACCTTTTCTAAATTCAAATCGTAAGGGATCGTCTGGAACAATATTTTTCCCATCAAGCATAGCCTTGCCTGAATTCCATAAAATAATGTGAGTCTTCGTCAGCCGGGGAACACTTCTTCCTCTAAAAAGGATTTCTACCTCTTCTGGTAATGCTTGTTCCTCTTTTCCAATGAGCCGCAGCGCTCGAAGTTGATATACGGGCCGCGGGCCAATTCGTGAGGCTCTGTATAAAATAAAAGCAATTACAAGCCCAGTAATGCCAATAACTGAACCGACCCAGCCTTGGTTAAAAAAATCTGTCAAGAACTCCATGTTTATATGCTCCTTATTTTTCCTAATAACTTAATCTACAATTTGCATATCCTTCTATTTCGGGTAGTCTTCGTTTGCAACATACTTTTTTACCTTAAGGCTTCTGTTCAACCTTGGTCCCATTCACCTCTTCCAGCTTCTCCTGCACCGCTTTCTCCTCTCCCGTCTCCTCCTCCTTCGCAAGCGTCGCCACCCCAACCACCCTGTCCTTCTCCCCGACATTCATTATCTTGACACCCTGCGTATTCCTTCCCTGCACGCGAATCCCGCTCACAGGCACGCGGATGATAATGCCGTTCGAAGTCGTGACCATTATCTCATCGTCCTCGCGCACGCTCCTGATATCAACAACGTTCCCGTTCCTCACGTTCACGTCGATGGTAATAACGCCCTGCCCGCCGCGGTTGCTGGTTCGGTATTCCTCAAACCCGGTGCGCTTCCCGAAACCGTTCTCAGTAACCGTTAGCAGCGTGGCGCCCTCCTCAACAACCGCCATGCTCACAACTTCATCCTCGCCTACAAGCCTCACGCCTCGCACTCCATAAGCACTGCGCCCCATGTCGCGGACATCGTTCTCCTCGAACCTGATGGCCTTTCCATGCTTTGTGCCAATTATCATTTCCTTTGTCCCGTCTGTGAGCTTTACGGACACAAGTTTATCCCCCTCTTCAAGAGAGATTGCAATTATCCCTGTTTTCCTGGGATTTGAGAAATCAGTAAGCTGCGTCTTCTTAGCTGTACCTTTCTTTGTGACCATCAACAGGAAGTGATTTTCATCAAACTTGCTGATGGGTATGTACGCGTTTATCTTCTCACCCTGCTCAAGCTGCAGCAGGTTGACTATGGCCGTGCCCCGCGCCTGCCTTCCCGCCTCGGGTATCCCATATACTTTCAGCCAGTAAACCTTGCCTTTGTCAGTGAAGAAAAGGAGATAATCATGTGTATTGCCAATAAAGAGGTCGCTTACGAAATCCTCTTCCTTGGTCTCCATGCCCATAACACCCTTCCCGCCACGGCGTTGCTGTTTATATGAATCCACAGCGATGCGTTTGATGTAGCCGCTGTTCGTGATTGTGATGACATCGTCCTCTTTCGGGATGAGATCCTCTGTGACAAGGTCGCCTGTACTTTCAATTATCTCGGTCCGCCGTTTATCTGCAAAGCGGGCCTTGAGGTCCGCAAGTTCTGTTTTTATGACAGCAAGTATTTTTATTTCACTTGCCAGAAGTTCTTTGAGCCAGGCAATTGTTTTTAGGAGCTCGGCGTACTCAGCGTCTATCTTCTCGCGCTCAAGACCTGTGAGCCTCTGAAGCCTCATGTCAAGGATAGCCTTTGCCTGTTCAATGCTGAGTTTGAACTTTGCAACAAGACCATCGCGCGCTTCATCAGGAGTTTTTGAGGCTTTTATGAGCTTGATGACTTCATCGATATGGTCAAGCGCGATAATCAATCCCTCGAGTATATGGGCGCGCTGCTCTGCTTTCTTAAGCTCGAACTGGCTTCTTCGTATTATGACCTGCTTCCTGTGGGAAATATATTGGACAATTATTTCCTTTAACGGAAGAACAATTGGCCTACCGTCAACAAGTGCAAGGTTGATAACGCCAAAAGTGGTTTCAAGCTGGGTGTGCGAATACAACTGGTTCAAAATGATATTCGCCTGCGCCTGCCTTGATACCTCCATTACGATTCGGATGCCATCTTTATCAGATTCATCACGAAGGTCGGTTATCCCTGCGATTTTCTTGTCCCTTACAAGACCTGCAATATCTTCTATTAATTTTGCCTTGTTCACCTGGTAGGGTAGCTCATTAACGATAATCGTCTCCTTGTTCTTTACTTCCTCTATTATTGCCCTGGCGCGCATCTTTACTGAGCCGCGGCCTGTCGAGTACGCATCACGGATGCCCTGCCGTCCGTATATAAATCCGGCTGTGGGAAAATCGGGCCCTTTGACTGCTGTCATGAGTTCGGTCCATTCGACAGCAGGATTATCTATGACCATTATGATTCCGTCAATAACTTCCCCGAGATTGTGTGGCGGCATGTTGGTCGCCATGCCTACGGCGATTCCTGTAGAACCATTGATAAGGAGATTTGGGAGCTTGCATGGGAGAACCGAAGGCTCTTTTAATGAATCATCGTAGTTGGGTACGAAATCCACGGTTTCTTTGTCGATGTCGCCCAGTATTTCATCTGCTATCTTGCCGAGCCTGACTTCAGTGTATCGCATCGCAGCGGCGCTGTCGCCGTCGATTGAGCCGAAGTTCCCCTGTCCGTCAATAAGCGGATAACGAAGCGAGAACTCCTGTACCATCCTTACGAGAGAATCGTAAACAGCGATATCGCCGTGCGGGTGATATTTACCAAGAACGTCTCCCACTATCCTTGCCGATTTCTTGTAAGGCTTGTCGTGAGTCATACCCTGCTCATTCATCGCATACAAAATGCGGCGGTGAACGGGTTTCAAGCCGTCCCTGACATCAGGGAGGGCGCGCCCCACGATGACACTCATAGCGTAGTCGATGTATGAGCGTTTCATTTCAACTTCGATGTTAACATCTGTGATTTTTTCAACTACGAGCTTTTGCTGCGGGTTTTTGGGTTCTGGGTCGGTCATGGTATCAGCTCAAATTGACATAAGTTAAATATTTACTAATTTCGAAATAAAATCTAAAATTTTTTGACTATTATTAATGCTAACCTCTGCATCTTGTTTGAGATAGACTTCAGAAGGGGTACTATCTGGAAGTCCATTGGGATAACGGGAAGGTATATAGTGCTTATCAAGTTCTGCGCAAATGGACAAAATCGAATTGAACGCATTGTTTTCTTGCGCGCATTCTCTGGCAAGAGTAAATGTAGAATGCGTAATTATCTTTCTTTTTCCGATTGAATAAAGATAGGCTTTCAGCGCTTTTTCTGCAGCCTGCTGTGAGAGAAAACATGCATGAGCATAAAATTTTCCCTCTGAATTCCATTTCGCTGCTTCAAGGTCATTTTTTGCCTGATTAAGCCATCTTTCTGCGTCTCGCATCATATATTTCAATTCCTTCTTCTTCAATAGTCAGTATGAAATCCCTTTTTTCTTTTTTCATTTTTTCAAGCTCTAAAGGAGAATAAATCAATGGTTCCAATGAAAGGAACGTATTATTCAGCTTTATTACATCTGCAATCCTATCTATGAACCTTTTAGAGGTTTCTTTTATCAACATGAGGTCTATATCGCTGCCTTCATGCGCTTCTCCTCTTGCGTAAGAACCAAAAAGCACAATTTTCTGTGGAGCATAGTTGCTGATGATGCTCTGGATAATATCGGTGAAAGCATCCTGGATTTTCTTGTCTTTAGAGATTTGTACCATGTTTAAAGGCATTATGTATTAACTCCTGAGTTGCGCCTCGGAAGGGCGCGCACGCCTACACCCTGCGAACGTATAGGTGGATACCCGATAAACTAATCTGCGTTCATCTGCGTTTATCTGCGGTTTGTTATTTAATTTAAATCTATTATCCATAAATGATTTTTCCTCTTTTCATGACGGAAGTAATAAATGCCGCAGATGCATTTTTCCATTTTTCAACTTCCTGCGGAGTGTAAACGATAATTTCTTTAGGTATTCTTATGTCCTGAAGCAATTTTCTTATCCTTGTCACTCTCGTGTGCATCGGTTCTTCTGTCGGCAGAATAACCAGCAAATCCAGGTCGCTGTCTCTTGTCGGGGTTCCATAAGCGTATGAGCCAAAAAGGATTATCTTTTCAGGATGGACTGCGCTTACGATGCGGTTTTTGATTTCCTGGATGAGTTCGTCGGTTATTGGCTGCATGATTGTAATCCTCTTTTTCTATTTTTCAAAGTGCCTCAGAAAAAGCCTCGTCCAAAAGTTTAGTTCTGTATGATAAATTCATTACTGCTTCATAAACAACCGGTTCATGAAATTTCTTAAATCCGGATTTTTTACCACGTTCTAATTCTGCAAATACTGCCTGTTTCCAATAATTTTTTATCCCTTCAGAAAACTCAATTTTATTTTTTCTTTCAAATTCTAACCAGCGAGCTTCATGTATCTTATTTTTAAAAAAAAGTTCTTCCTCCTCGTACACAACTCCATCTGTATCGTAGTTCTGTGAATCATATTCAAGAGGCATGATTAAACCAAGATTACCCTTATAGTATGGCTTCAAAACCCACCTTTGATTAATAGTAATTGGTATTTTTCCACTCTTTGTAATAGACATAACAAGCCTAGGGTCATCAACTGTAAGTCCCGTAAATTCAATTAATTCTTTTGCCATATCAAAATAATCATCTATCCAGTTTCTATTCAAAGTTAATTTAATACATTCAATCAAACGTTTATGAGATTCCTGATTATTTTTTATGATGTTCTTTACTGGAGTATCAGTGCTTCCGATATCCACTAAATTAGCTTTAATCGCAGGTGCATTTGATGTAAGCGAAATCTCAGGTTTGTTTAGGTCAGGTGAGGGTAAAGACAGGATTGAAGATACATACCGATCTAATTCTTGATGTTCTACACATTTTGATTCATCCCACAAACCCCTGAACCATTTTTTTAATTCGTCTATTTGCTCTTTTTCTTCAATCAAAACAGACATTTCTACCCGTCTTGTTATTCCTTTAATTGTGAAATTGGATGAACCCATGAAAGCCATATTATCTGTAACAATAACCTTTGCATGAATATTTTTGTAATGATGGATATTTGAAAAATTCTTCTTAATGAAATTTTTAATATCCTGTCTTGCTTTTGGATTGTGGGAGATTATCCAAGCTTCAACATCTGTAACAAGATGCCAAGTATTAGCTAATTGGATGATTCTGTCAAAATAATCTATCCCGATATAAGGGCAAACAATACACACATTTTTATTTTTTACTATTTCAGCTATAGCTTTATCAAAAGGAGATGTGCCTCCTTTTGAGCTTTCTTTGCCATGATAAATTAATTTTACGCCCATCGTATAATTTTTTCACCTCTTTCTTCTGGTATTGTATTCACACATCCAAATTCCTTACATCCTTCGCATGCTTCTCGATGAACTCGCGCCTCGGCTCCACCTTATCTCCCATCAGTATGGTAAAAATCTCATCAGCCTTGATGGCATCCTCAAGAGTGACCTTAAGCATGGTGCGCGATTCGGGATTCATGGTAGTATCCCAGAGCTGCTGCGGGTTCATCTCACCAAGACCCTTGTAGCGCTGCATAGCGATACCATCCCTACCTATCTCGGCAAGTTTCTTGTTGAGTTCTTCCTCATTATACACGTAAAATTCAGATTTCCCTTTCTTCACCTTGAAAAGCGGAGGCTGGGCAATATACACATAGCCGCTATCGATTAGCGGGCGCATATACCTGTAGAACAGCGTCAGCAATAATGTCCTGATGTGGCTTCCATCAACATCGGCATCAGTCATGACCACTATCTTATGGTACCGGGTTTTTTCGATATCGAATTCCTCTCCTTCGCCGATGCCTGCGCCGATGGCAGTTATTAGCGCGCGTATCTCTTCGTTTTTCAGGATTTTCGTAAGCCGCGCCTTCTCCACGTTCAATATCTTGCCGCGAAGCGGCAGTATTGCCTGGAACCTGCGGTTGCGTCCCTGCTTAGCGCTATTATGCACAAATACTCCGCTTGCAAGAGCAAAGTTGTGCGTATTTGGAACTTCGATATCATAAACATCCATTCGTTCTTCAAGCCGTTCGATGGATACAATACGATGGTTGAATCTGCCAACTGCTTCACATGCAAGCGCTTCATCTCC
>JAPZAO010000207.1 GCA_027460615.1 Candidatus Methanoperedens sp. | reverse complement strand
TATGCGATGATATACCGCATCGCAGGAAAACTTGTTGAGCCCGACCTTGAGGCTATTGTCGAGAGGCGGAACCACGATTTCCAGAATTATATCCAGGGATACATGCACCTGAACCAGCGTTATGACGTATGGGTGCGGATTAACAAGGATGCCATTAAAAAAGGGCTCAAGTCGTTTGAACAGGTAGCCAAAGCCACCATGATGCTGTTCAAGAACGAGCTGCCTTTCATCGAGAAAATAGAAGCAACGTATATCACCGACCCTGAAGAGGTCGAGAAACAAAGAGCAGAGGCAATAAAAATATACGAGGCAAGAGATGCCCGGACAAAAGGTCTTCATGATGAGGATGTGGATGTATTCTACGGCTGTACATTGTGCCAGAGTTTTGCACCCACAAACGTATGTGTCGTGACGCCGGACAGGATATCCTTATGCGGCGCTATCAACTGGTTTGATGGGCGCGCCGCAGCCAAGGTGGACCCCGAAGGCCCGCAGTTCGCTATTCCCAAAGGTGAGATAATAGACAAGGTTGGCGGCGAATACTCAGGCGTGAACGAGAAAGCTGTAGCACTATCTGGCGGTGAATATTCACGCATCAAGCTGCACTCGTTTTTCGAATACCCGCACACAAGCTGCGGTTGTTTTGAAGTGGTCGGGTTTTACATTCCTGAAGTGGATGGCATCGGATGGGTTGACAGGGATTTCAGCGGAACCGCCCCCAACGGGCTTGCATTTTCGACAATGGCAGGACAGACCGGCGGAGGAAAGCAGATAATAGGTTTCCTTGGAGTTGGAGTGAATTATTTCCGCTCGCCAAAGTTCATACAGGCAGACGGCGGCTGGGAGCGCGTAATCTGGATGCCAAAGAATCTCAGGGAAAAAATCAAGGCAGACATACCTGCGGAACTTATGGATAAGATACCTACGGAAGAGGAAGTCACCGACCTGAAGGCGCTTCGTGATTATCTTGAGAAAAAGCAGCACCCGATTACCCGGCGCTGGGCAAAGGAAGAAGCCGCTACGGAAGCCGCGCCCCAGGAGAGCGCTGCGGCGGCGCCTGCATGGTCTGTACCCGCGCCTGCCATGGCAATGCCTGCCGGGATGCCCATGATGCCAATGCAATTTGGCGGTGGAGAGGGCATGAAACTTGTTTTCAAGAACGCTAAAATCACTATTGACAGGATTGTGCTGAAAGGTAAAGAGAAGTAAAGTATGGGAAATTATAATAACAAAATGTAGGTGGAAAGAAAATGGCATTAGCTGGGTGGGAGTTTTCATTTGATATGCCATGGAGCAATAAAAATGACGCTGAATTGCCTAATATATCATTATTCAGGAATATAGAAGATGATGAAAAGCTGAAAAGAGGTAAGAGCCTAAAAAAACATATAGAAAAAGTTGTAGATTTCATGTATCTTCTTCTATACTATGATAAAGTTAAAAATGCCCCTAAAGGATACCAAGATTTTGTTTCAAACATCAGGGAATTTGATGAACGTCAATCAATTAAAGAAATGGTTCCATCGGGCGAAAACGAAAAAAATCTTTTACTTTATACAGCATTATATCATGACATCGGTAAAATAGTAATTAAAGCAAGACATGGTTCTTTTGGGGGTGATATTATCAAAAATTCAGGGCGAGTAGATAGATTAAAATTTTTTGATCTTGGATTTGCAAACCATAATCAAATTTTCTTAATGTCAGATTTAATAAGATTTCATGATTATTTTGGAACATTACAGACAGGAGAGGCTTCTTATTTGCTGTTCGTAGAAGTTCTATATCCAATAACAAATAATTCATTATTATTAGAAGAACACAGTGCAAAAAGATTCTTGAATTATCTGCTACTAATCAACATGGCTGACACACTTGCAAGTATAGAAAGCAAAGAAATAAAAGAGGTTCTCTCAGGAATGATTCACGATCATAAAGCGTTAACAAAAATAGATGAGGATATTGTTAAGGAAACTAAAAAGTCACTATCTGTTTCTCATACTTGTGATCAAGATGACTTTGGTATTGTCGCTTCAAGAAAACTGGATGAAATCGTACGACCTCTAAAAAGTACAACTGAAATTCATACCTACGAACGTTTAAGAAGAATACTAAGAAGTGGATACAAGACAATAAAGAAAGATACCTTTAATAAATATCAAGAGCGGACAAAGGAAGCTTTTACGGACGAAATCAAGAGATACGATGATCAAATATTTCAAGTTGAAGAATGGTTTAGAAGTTATAAATGCGTTAGTGATTTGAGTCCCATTATGGCATGTCTTAGAGCCATTAAAGTACGTAAAGAGTTCTATACTGAATTTGCTTTTATCTGCAAATTAGACTATGGATTAGGGTTCGTAGGGGACTTTCTTGAAGAACTAATAAAAGCAGAACTACTAAAAAGTGATAATGAAATAAAAAGCCCTCACGATTTGAGGCGTGATCTCTCAATGTGTGTTGTAGAGTTAATGAATAGGATAGTTGAAACACATGGTCATTTTACCTCCAATGAAACCAGAATAGGCATTGGGTTAGAACGATTAAGTAATATATCTGGCGAAGAACGTGAAAAATTAATAAAAAGATTGAAGGGAGAAAAAGGATCTTTCAAAAAAGCTGAAGCTTACGCAAAAATAATATCCGATGTTAATTTATGGATTATAAAACCATGAGGTTGTATCTCTACTGAAACTGATATACTATTTAATATCAGACTAAACTGAATATAAATTAAATTTAATCTTTGTGTCTTTGCGGTGAGTTAGACTTTTTCAACGCAAAGAACGCAAAGGCACAATAAATATTATGAAAGTAATCGCAATTACAGGCAAGGGCGGAACAGGAAAAACGGCCGTAGCCGGCATGCTGATAAAACACCTGTCTTCACGCCAAAAAACGCTGCTTGCCATTGATGCAGACCCTGATTCCAACCTGCCGGATGTGCTTGGCGTCAGGGTTGATAAGACAATCGGCGATATGCGGGAATTCATGCTGCAGGAGCGCGACAAGATGCCTCCTGATACCAATAAGGAGAGGCTGCTGGAATCGAAAGTGTATGAGGTTCTCACAGAGATGCCGCATTATGACCTGCTGGTGATGGGTCGGCCTGAGGGCGCGGGCTGCTACTGCTTTGCCAATAACCTCCTGCGCGGGATTATGGACAGGATTCTTAAGAATTATGACCTGACGATAATCGACACGGCTGCAGGGCTTGAGCACCTGTCGCGGCGGATAATCCGCGATGTGGATGAACTGCTCGTGGTCACGGACGGGTCGCGCCGCGGCCTGCAGACTGCTGAGCGGATACGGGAATTGGCAAAGTCGCTGAATTTGAATATTAAAAAGATGCATGTGATAGCGAACAAGGTCACACCTGAGAACCGGGCAAGGATTGAAGAGTATGCGAGGGAGTTGAAGATGGACCTTGTGGGTGTTGTGCCTTTTGATGAGACGCTTGCGAGTTTTGACCTTGAGGGGAGGCCGCTTGCCGAGTTGCCGGAGGATTCGGCTGCGTTCATGGGGGTCGGGGAGATTGCGAAGAGGATGGGGTTGTAATTTTGGAAATCAAACCGCAGATAAACGCGGATAAACGCAGATTTGCTGCACCGTCATCGGCGCGCCAATAATTTTATATTAAGAAAGTGATATATCTGTGGCGCTTTTCACCGCAAATGGCGCAAAGAACGCAAAACAAGCCAGATTTAATCAATATAAACGATAAATATTTAATGTCTAAATGCCATCTCTAAATGTTGATACTAAATGTCCGAAGTAAAATATATTCAGAGCGAACTTGAAACGCATCTTTATTCCGAACTAAAAAAGACCGCTGAAAAGAAAGGCATTTCTATAAAAGAAGCTATACGAGAGGCTGTGTTAGAGTGGGTCAGGGGTAAATCCGGTTTTGATCCAAAAGACCCCTTCTTCAAAATGCGTACTTTCCAGGCATCCAAGGACTTATCAGAAAAACATGATGAAATTTACAACAAGGACTGAGTATGCTTTTCGTGGATACATCGGCTTTTCTCGCGCTTGTAAATGAAAAGGACGATAATCATCTTACTGCGACCACTTTTCTTGAAGAAATTAAGAATGGTAAGGTAAAGATAAAGAAAATAATAACTTCGGATTATATAATAGATGAGACCCTGACAAGAATACGTTACACTGTAGGGCACAAGGAAGCGGTTGAATGGGGACAGGACATCATTGCGTCGAATGTTGTTGAGAAGGTCGGGGTGGGACGGGAATTATTTGAGCCTGCTTGGGAACTTTTTAAGACGTATAATGATAAGAAACTAAGTTTTACAGACTGCACGAGTTTTGCTATAATGAAGATACGAGGTATAGACAAGGTTTTTTCATTTGATGATGATTTTGAAAGAGTAGGATTCAAGCTCTTACCTTAATTGCAACGTAAATCAAGAGGCATTAAATTTTTAGATTCTCATTCAAACAACCACGGTTTTCACAGTTTGCGTCTCCTGCACGTTATTATTGACAATAAGCTGGATCGTTATCGAATAATCTCCCGCGGGTCTTACCCCGCTCACTTTCTCGGGAATCGTTACAAGCACGGGTATCTCAACAGAAGCCCCCTGTTTTAGCTCATAATCAAAGTCGCTTGTAAACTCTTTTTTCGAAATGTCACCCATCCATTCAAACTTGTGGTTCACAGCAAGCGTTTTTATGGAAAACTGTTTTACTGGAACAGTTCCTGTATTCAGGAGGTATATCCTTGCATTTACGGTATCACCCGCGCGATAACTTCCTGCGATATCAATCCTTGTTATCTTAACTTTCGTCACAGTTTCAAGATTGAAACTCCCGCTTCCGATATCATTGCCATGGAAAGTCGCTTTCCAGGCATGAGCGCCGGCAGCAAGGCCGGAAACCGTCATTTTCCTGCATTCCGGAATTGTACCCATGTCTTTCCCGTCCAGAATAACTGAGACGCCATCTATGTAATAAGTTGCATCATTGTATTTTGTCATGAAAACGCATTCGTTGCTCATGCTTCCTGCGACGGCTTCAGCCAGAATGCCATCAGTTGAGTTTACGACAATGATCAGTGATTCATCCTGCAAAGAATCATTATCCGATACTGCTTTTAAGATAATCGTATTCTCACCTGGCGCAAAAGTATAAACAAGGTTCCTCTGAGCTCCCACGGTTTTATTATCGATTGACCACTCAAGCTTCGCCGAACGAAGATTTGTAGTCGCTGACAGGTGAACTTCCGTATCCTTCCAGACAACCCTGCTGCACCCGATACTAACGCTCGGTTTGAAGACATACTTGGAAGATGCGACCGAAGTATCATTCACCGCAATTTCAGGACTTGTGTATATATTCCATAAACCATAGGCAACAGCCCCTTCAATAATAAATATAATTATCAGGGCGGCCTTTTTTTTCGTTAATTTTTTCAGGTCAAACTCCAATTTCAGTATCTCCTGGAATCAGAAAGAAATTCTAATTCCTTAAACTTATCTCTTTTAAAATCTCTTCGGGCTTGTCCCGCACCACGTGGGAACTCGTACGAACTCTGAGTTAAATATTTTCAACTGTCCGGCGCGCCGATAGAAATCGATGCAGCCTCAGCATGTCGAAAATACAAACCGCAGATAAACACAGATAAACACAGATTTGCTGCATCGGTTGCCGATAATTTAATATTAATAAAGTGATATATTTGTAGCGCTTTTCACCGCAAAGGGCGCAAAGACCGCAAAGCTGAGGTGCATTTTAATACAAGATTAATGCGCCGATGAGCGGCTTCACGCGACCGGGCGCCCGCTTGAGCGCAGGACTGCCGCCTCCTGCACACGCCAGGCGGATACGGGAGAATTAGGGGGCTGCACTATATACTGTGCATTCAATCCATCGCCGATGTTGCTGTACCTATCAACATAGCTAAATGCGCAGGCATCTTTTATATACCCAGACTTACTAACTATTAATAAAGGTGAATTCATGCATAGTGCGTCTGAAGCTGCTCAATCTCCAATAATCAGCCCATATATAAGAGGTGTGGAAACTGAAACATTTCTTATTTTATCTAAAATCTCAGAGGAAAAAGATTTTTTGAAAAAGATACTGGAAAAGTATAATGCAAAAAATCCTGAAGCGATTGAAAAAATGATTGAGCAGGGCAAAATAGATGAGCATCCGGCATATGAAGATTACCTTTCTGCACTATCTTATGAACAGAATATAAAAGACCTGAAAAAACTGCTCGACAATCTCGTTAAGAGAATATAATGCACAGGCTTTTTGTTATTGCTCATAGCGTGGAAGAATATTTTTCCGAAATATTGAGCGAAGCGCCAATAATTTTCAGCGATAAGGTAAGGCTTCTTTTTGTCGATGGTTCATATATGGATATAAGATACCGGGTTGATTCCAAATACTCGTTCCACTGGCAGCGTGAAGATGAAATGATAAGGATAGATACTGCGCCTCATCACCGCCATCTTTCGACTTATCCGAGGCATATGCATCTGGGAAAAGAAGATCATGTGGTTGAGGATTCGGTGACTGAGATCGACAATACCATTGAGGAAAATGTAATGTGCGTGCTGAGATTTGTACGAAGGAAATTGGAGAAATAGATCTGACGCGCTGTCCCTATCAGCGGGCTTGCGCGCACCTGTGAGCGGCATGCTCGGGGCGGTGCACGTCTTGAGGCATATACAAATTGACCGTCAATATCTGAGGAACGATTCACGAGAAAAGACATCTTTTGCCTTCTAACCAGACCAAGTCAATTTTGAAATCTTAACATCTGAAGAGACGCCATAGCCTTCTTCAGCTACTTTGAAATTTACTTTGAAGTTAACATTTTTTGATACACCGCACTGACTATTAAATCTAACCAATAGGTCAAGACTCTCTCCCGGTTTTATTTCATTCAATAATATAGTTGAGGATTTCGATTAACTTGTAATTTTCCCTGAATTTTGAGCATGTGATGAATATTCATGCTTAAGCTGCCTACTTTTTCATGTTTTTTCTGTATTTTTATATATCTATTGAATTTTGTTAGATAGCTATCGCTAAGCAATCCCTTGTTTCCTGAGAGTCAAAAGCTGAAACAGGTTGAATCCAAACGATGCAAAGACCATTTTAACAGCTACCCTTGCAACTGTTGTAA
>JAPZAO010000206.1 GCA_027460615.1 Candidatus Methanoperedens sp. | reverse complement strand
TATTGAAGAATGAGCTTTTTGATGTCAATATTCCAACGGTTTCTATAAAATGCCATCCATGTGCAGAAAAACCCGTATGTATTGAGTTTTGCGTGGCAGGGGCATTAAAACTCGCAAGTTATGATGAGGCTGCAATGGTGAGAAAACAATGCAGGATCGGTATGTTTCCTGTTCCTTTGACTCTCTGAAAAAGCGATGTGAGAAATATGGTTATCAAACAATCATTAAATATGAACCAGGTGTTCAGCACTCCAGAGGAGAATGAGTTAAAAAGCAAAATAAAAATATCGGGCTCCCATTCGGGCAATATATTTCCAGTTCAAGGTGAGTCTGGAATTATTTATTTACAGGAAAAAGCCAGACTGTTGGATGAATCTCTCCTTGAATTTCTTCCAATAATCCACCCGGAGGGGTTAAACTGTGCCATGCGCCATCTTCTTGATGCTGGAGGAAAAAGGCTTCGACCGTCAGCATTATTGCTCGCCGCCGAAGCAGTCGGTGGCAGAGCTGAAAATCTACTCTCGGCAGCATTAGCAGTCGAATTGTTACATAATTTCACTTTGATCCATGATGATATTATGGATGAAGCAGAACTTCGAAGAGGAGTCACTACGGTTCACAAAAAATGGGGAGTTTCGAGGGCGATTATCGCTGGTGATGCACTTTTCTCTAAAGCTCTTGAGATGTTATCATGCACCAAAAGCGAACCAAAGCTGATAGTTGAAAGTATTGAACTATTGTCCAAGACCTGCACTGATATATGTGAAGGCCAGTGGATGGACATGAATTTCCAGACACGGAAAGATGTAACCGAAGAAGAATATATGCGTATGGTCGAGAAAAAAACGGCTGTACTTTTTGCTACGGCACTAAAATTAGGAGCATCGTTATCAGGTGCAAACCGTGACCATGTGAGGGCATTATGGGATTTTGGACGTTTGACAGGTGTGGGATTCCAGATATACGATGATGTGATCGATCTTATAACACCTGAGGAAATACTTGGAAAAGCACAGGGTGGAGACATTATCGAAGGAAAGCGCACTCTCATTGTGATACATGCATTTTCAAAGGGGGTTACTATTGACGCGCTTGGGAAAAGCAATGCCACAAGAAGCGAAATGTCGGCTGCACTTTTTGCCTTGAAGGATTCGGGTTCAATTGATTACGCCATGAGCAAGGCTGTGAGTTATGTAGAGGAAGGTAAATCTGCGCTGAAGGTACTTCCCGAATCTGAAGCTAAAAACATACTAATCGGGCTTGCAGACTATATGATTGCGCGTAAATATTGAAGCATTTAGATGTTTCATCAAAATTTTAAAATAAATAACGACGTGAGATTTTTACCACACACCAGGCATTGAAGGATTTATTTGATGTAAAAAACTATTCATATTCCCAGATACTTGTTACTGTGGAAGATCCTGACAATATAGAAGTTACCGCAAAAAGGTGGACGATTCCCTGAGAAGGCTGCATAAAGACGAAGCGTATACAGTCTTTATGATGAAATCCATGCTTGAGAGTATAGGTCAAGTATTAACCGAAATAGGCGTAATGAAGGCTGTAGGTGCAACAAAAGGGGATATCCAAATGATTTTCATGCTTGAATCAGGACTTCTCGGGCTGATAAGCGGTCTGATAGGTATTACTATCGGCGCAGGAATCTCGATCCTGATATCAACACTCGGCTCAATCCCGATAGCTGTCACATGGACTTCGCTTGCAATCGGGCTTCTTTTCGGGGTGGTTACGACAACGGTGGCAGGGGTTTATCCTGCAAATAAGGCTGCAAGGCTTGACCCGTTTGAGGCGCTGAGGGCGGAGTAAGTAAAAAAGGAGGTAGGGTAGAGCAAAAATCTTAAATCCTAAATGGAATCCTTTCTATTTTCCTGCCTTTTAAATTCTTGAACTCCACACCGCCTTTTACCCCGGATATCTCAATCCCGTCAAACTCGGAGCTTCCGCACAATATATCCTGTTCGGGGTGCGTCCCGGGGATAATGCTGCAGCTTATCCGCGTCCTGTCACCTGCGGAAACAACAATCTTAAGGCGTTTTGACGCAGGATGCTTTTTTGGCAAAACGATGAAGGGCGAACCCACCTCGCGAATCATGTAAAGTACGCATTTCAGACCGTTGATAATCGTTTTATCAGTCCCGAAACCCGATGCCACAAGCAGGTCATCCGGGGACAGAGCCAGTATTATCTCCTCTTTTTCGGTTTCAAGGAAAAACTGCTTCTCTCCTGCCTTGACTATGCCCAGCGTCCCTTCTTTCCCGCACAGGAGCAGCATTTCGTTTTCATTTAGCGGGGTCATTATTCTTTATACTGCTTGCTGACGTTGCTGGAATGGCATGATGGGCACTCAAGTTTTGTCTTTACGCTCACACACCTGAATTCGTTTTTGCAATCACCGCACTTGTACCATTTTGCATCAAGCGCCTGTATCTCTATATTAAAGGCATCTCCTACGCTGCACATATATTCACCTCCGTGTGGTTGTACACTTTTAATCCTGTTGTTATATTAAGTTTTCTTATGTATTATTCTGCAAGAATTATGCAAGACTTTTGTTAATATATATTTCATATACGGCTGCTTCAACGGTTTTACCAGCCCAGAATTTCAGGATATTCCCTTTGTTTATTACTGCCGTAAGGGGCATTTTCTTTTCTTCAGCCTCTTCATGAAAAATTATCTGGTAAAGCGCCCCTTCCGGCCTGTCTTCAATGACCTCGAATAGTTCAATCCTGTCCCCATATTTTTTTTCGACTGCATTGACATTGGGTTCGTTGGCTTCGCATATCTTGCATCTGTCCTCGCGCATCCTGTCGCGCCTGATGTTAAGAAAGACGGGTTTTTCAATCTCATTTATCCTGCTGACAAGGCGCTTTGCATGTTTATATTTTTCATCGACATATTGTTCGATAAAATCTTTAAATTCAACCGCGGTCTCTTCCTTGGTGAGCGAGTTCTTTTTTGCAAGCGCTTCTATGAATTTCTGCCTGAAGGCTTCCCTGTGGTTTGATAAAAGTTCTGTGAGATTCAAGGTTATTCCTTATTCTTCTGAATATCTTTGATTATAAAGAATATAACGGTACAAACACATAAAAAAAGGACTCTTGCATTAATCACCGTCTTCCTGTTTTACAGGATACCCTTTCTCCTTCCATGCCCTCATGCCGCCGATGAGATTATACACCCTCTCAAAACCCTGACGCTTCAGGATGCTCGCGCCAAGCCCGGCCCTGTTCCCTAAAGCGCATACGGTTACCACCTGGCGGTCGGAGGGGACATCATTCGCCCTCCCCTCAAGCTCTCCGACATAAATATTCACTGCACCTGGAATATGCCCTTCTGCATACTCTTCCTTATCGCGCACATCCAGCACGAACATATCCTCCTCTTTTGACTTATCGCTAAAACCGCCTGCAGTCAATACGCCACTTTTCTCAAGCGGCAAACCCTGGCTGTACCATCCCGGAATACCTTCACAGAGGTAACCGCTGACCTTATCAAAACCAATCCTGGCAAGGTAAAGCCGTGCAAGCTCGACGTCCTCCTGCCTTTCGGTCACGAGAAGCATATTCTTCTCGTAATCAAGAATCCACCCCGGGAATGTAGCCATCCCGTGAAGCCAGATATTGTATGAACCCTTCAAGTGCCCGCCTGCAAAACCAAGAGGCGAACGCGTGTCAACAATCGTACATTCATGCATCGCTTCCTCGAACTCAAGAGTGCCCATAGGTTTTATTTTCTGATTTGCAAGTGCATTTGGACCTTTTTGGTTCTGTTCTGCCATCCGTGCAAAATAAGGGGGCAGTGGAATTATTTCGTTCTTTTTTCTTTCGAGGAAATCCTCGCGGTTCATCCGCAGATATGGATTGGAAACCCGCTCAAATCCAATCGTACTTGCAGGTATGTCTGATATGCTTCCGCCGCATGCTGAACCCGAACCATGTGCAGGATATACTATGACTCCATCATTCAGTGTGAGGAGCTTTTGGAGTGAATCGAACATAAGCGATGCGTTTTCAACAACTTTCTCCTTTCCAAAAAGATCCGTCCGTCCGGCATTGCCATAAAAAAGCGTGTCTCCTGTAAACACACACCATGGCTCTCCGGAATAGAAAAGGATGAAACTTAAGCTTTCTGGCGAATGTCCCGGCGTCTCAAGAATCTTCAACTTCATGCCGCCTATATCGAAAATTTCTCCTTCGGAAGCAGGATTGCCGTAGTCAAAATCAAGGCTTCGGCTGTGGATTACCTGGCAGCCTGTCTCCTTCTCAAGCAGAAGCGAGCCTACAAGATAGTCTTCATTGCGGTGCGTTTCAAAAACGAACTTTATTTTACAGCAATTTTTCCTGGCGATCCTGATGTACGAATCCACATCTCTTCTCGGGTCGACAACGAACGCCTCACCCGCATCTCCCGCAATATACGAGTAATGGGCAAGACCTTCGGAAACAATTTTTTTAAGAAACATCCACTCTCACCTTAATGGATATTAGAATTCATGACTATTAAAATGTGCTGACGACCTTTGATCTTACCTTCTCCTGACAAGTAACAATGCACCCAGCAGCATCCCAATTGCATAGAGCGCATCAAACGCTGGCGCTTTTGGTGTTCCTGCCGCGCCGCCTGAAACAATAACATTTAGCCTGAACAGGCGCGATGGTGCGCCGCATGCCGGTACCGATTTCCGGCATAATGGGTCCCCGACTGCCGTCAATGTGGCGCTTCCGGGTTTGTGCGCCCTGTAAATCCCCTGGGCGCCCCTGATAACCATCACATTCACTTCGCGGCTGATTACAGTCTGGTCATCGATTGAGATATTCCAGTCATATCCTTCACCAAGCTTGAGCAGAAAGGTCTCATCGACCTGAAGGGTGATGGTCTTCTGGTCATCAACAAGCGTGATTGTTTTGGCTAAAGGCGCGGTGTCTGTGGAGACCGGCCCGGCAAGTGCCAGAACAGGATGGATGAATGTAAATATCAGGACTGCCAAACTCAAAATGATATATTGTTTCATAACTAACCTCGTTATCAATATTCTTATGATAGGTGTTAATTAAAGGTTTCTGCCCCGAAGGACTGCTCTTGTAGGTAGGCGCACCTTTTATTTTTCAGATGCTGGCACGTCTTGGCCTTTTAAAATATCCTATTCATTAAAAAAAAGTAAAAAAGTAGGCACCGGCCTACTTCTTCGGAGCTGCTTTGGGCGCATCCGCTTTTGGTGCCGCAGCTTTTGGCTCTTCCTTCTTCGGCTCAGCCGGCGGCTTGGGCGGAATCGTCTGCGTCCTGAACAGGTCGCTGATTGATTCTTTTGGAGCGCCTGGCGCTGGCTGCTTGACATCTGTGGAAAGACCCATAAGATGGGCGGTCAGGACCACAAGGTCATCTACGCTCATATCCAGTTTGAGGTCATCCCTGCCATCAAGGAGGTTGCGCCTGCAGAACGGGCATGTGCTTATCAATGCCTCTGCACCTGTTTCCTTTGCATCGGTGACACGCGCCTTCGCCACGCCCAACGCAAGGTCTGGAATGCCTGCCTTCACGCCTCCGCCTGCGCCGCAGCACCGCTGTTCCTTGCGGTTGCGTTTCATTTCGACGAGTTTGATGCCTGGCATGCTCTTTATGACTTTCCTGGGTTCTTCGAAAACACCTACATGCCTTCCAAGGTGGCACGGGTCATGATAAGTGACTGTCTTGTTCAGGCTCTTTTCCCATTTTATCTTTCCAGCCTCAACCTGCTCGGCAAGGAACTGGGACATGTGGATGGCTTCAAACGGCAATGGTTTTCCATATGCACGAGGCCAGTCAATTTTTGCTGCCCTGAAACATCCTGCACATGCAAATATAACTCTCTTGGCGCCCTTTGCCTTCAACGCTTCGACGTTATGGATGGCGGCTTTCTTCGGGGTATCATTGATATGCTGCTGTCCTGTCCTTATGAGAGCCGAACTGCAGCACCATTCGTCCTCTCCAAGGACCATGAACGGCACGTTCAGTTTGTTCAATATCCTTGCTGTGCTGACACCCAGCACCTGCTGGTTGTATCCTGCGGTACAGCCTATGAAATACGCTATATCGGATTTATCCGCTATCTTGATATCCGGCGTCATCCATGCCAGGCGGTCTTTTTGCTGCTTCATGTACGGGTTGTGCCCTTCTTCTATGAGCTTGGGGAAAAGGCTCTGTTTCCCGAATGGACCTGTTCCATGTTTGACAAGGTTCGCGCGTGTGGATTCCCAGAGTTCAATGGTATTAATACCAGCCGGACAAACCGTCCCGCACATCCCGCATGTTGTGCAGTTATAAAGGTCGTCGGTATACTTCTTAATTTCCTCAGGTGGGATTTTATCGGGCCCGAAAAGCCTTGCCTTGAGGCCATAGCTCTTGTTCATGAAATCTTTCCATCGCTGGATCTTATCCCTTGGCTCTATATCCTGGTTCTTATCCCTTGCATCGTATGTCGGGCAGTACTTGACGCATTCGCCGCATCGCGTGCAAGCATCGAATTCCATTAACTGCGCGGCTGTGAAATTAACTGTGTTTATTGAAGGTTTCTCTTTAGCCATTTTTACTCGCCTCCGTGGTTCACAAGAATTGTGAGGGGCGCGGTTATCATGTGGAAGTATTTACTGTACGGAAGGTATGCCACGCAGAACAGCAGTGTGAAGATTTCGTGAAACGTTACAGTGATGTTATCAAATAGTCCCATTGGATATGCCGAGACTAATTCCCTGCTTACCTGATAAACGTCTGTGCGCAGGTATTGGGCATAAAATCCTGTAACAACCACAATTAATAAACCAATAATAAGTATCCAGTCGATATCTGCATTCCGTGCCTGGACGTCTTTGCCAGTTGAGAAGAGTCTTCTTGCCATTGCAATAACTATGCCCAGAACAAGCATAATTCCGAATATGTTGTTTGGCAGTTCAAGAGATTTCCATACACCCACAAAATAAGTATAGTCTTGATTGAACAGGAACGGACCGGCAAACTCAGCAGCCGCCGCAACAATTGTCAAAATCAAGAGCCCGATCCATCCCCAGAATATCAAAATGTGCATGAACCATTCAAGCTTCCTGCGCCTGTATGTCCTGCGCTGGAAAAGAACGTCCAGGATTAATATTCCAAGGGCAGCCCCAATGCCTTTCTCAAATACTTTGCC
>JAPZAO010000205.1 GCA_027460615.1 Candidatus Methanoperedens sp. | reverse complement strand
ATCTCTCGTCATCAGGTCCAACATCGCCTGATATGGTTGTTTTCCCTCGTAGAGAACTTTGTACACCTCGGTGACGATCGGGACTTCTGTCTCGTGTTTTTCTGTAAGCTGATGGACGGATTTTGTCGTGGCAACCCCCTCCGCTACCATCACCATTTCTTTCAGCACATCATCCAGTGCGCGTCCCTTGCCGATCTCTTCGCCGACGTGACGGTTGCGGCTGTGCCGGCTCATGCACGTGACGATCAAGTCCCCGATGCCGGAAAGCCCCGCGAATGTACGCGGCTGCGCTCCCATTTTCACACCCAAACGTGTGACTTCATACACACCGCGTGTCATGATCGCCGCCTTGGTATTGTCGCCGAATCCAGCCCCGTCACTGAGACCTGCTGCAATCGCGATGACATTTTTGATCGCGCCGCCAAGCTCAACACCGCGGATGTCCTCATTAACGTAGATACGAAAATAAGGGGTCATGAACGCTTCCTGAACAAGCTTTGCAGTCTTGAGTTTGAATGAAGCCGAAACGACCGCCGTCGGGATTTTCTTGGAGACCTCTTCCGCATGGCTCGGACCGGAAAGAATTGCCAGGTTTTCCTTCCGTTCGTGTTGCAGGACATCGAGCAGAACTTCGGACATCGTCATCAGCGTACCATTTTCGATTCCCTTGGCCACGTTACAGACGACTGTCTTTTCAAGATCCAGATGGGCGATTCTTTGAATGACAGAACGGAGGAATTGTGATGGGACCGCCGCCACAATCATATCCCTGTTGAGGCAGGCGATCTCAATGTCAGTAGTAACTTTGACTTCTGAGGGAATGGGAATCCCCGGCAAGAACACTGGATTCTCCCGCCGGGACTTGATCAGTTCGGCCTGTTCAGCCTTGTATGTCCACAGCGTAACCTCGTGCCTGTTATCGTGAAGAACAAGCGCAAGTGTCGTTCCCCAGCTTCCGGCGCCAAGGACTGTGACTTTCATTGGGAATGATAGAGCACAACAGTTGTGGAAGGAAATTAGTCCGTACGTGCCCGGGACGCGAAACCGACACTCTTCCCGACTTATACGGACTCTTCGGCTTTTCTCCTTTGGGAGAAGCTCGTGATCTTATTCTCCGTCCCTTCGAGAAGTCGCCGAATATTCTTCCGGTGGGAATAAACGAGGAGAACCGCAACACCGATACTGAAGAATACCAGTGTCTTGTAGCTGTGGATTTCATCTGAAAGAATATTGTGGCGAACAAGCAGCGAGAGCGGGAATGCGATAGCAGCCGCAATGGAACCCAACGAAACATAACGCCAGGCAAAGAAAACGGCCAGGAATACAATAATCGATACTGCAAACTCTGTCGGCGTAATGCCAATAAGCATTCCAGCACCGCACGCAATCCCTTTCCCTCCCTTGAATCCGGCGAAAACTGTCCAGATATGGCCGACGATAGCCGCCCCTCCGCAAATCATTTGAATGATCGTAAAATCATCGAAGGGTGTTCTATTATAGAACGGCAATGTCGGATCCCAAAACAATCGCGCGATAATCGTTGTGGCAATAACAGCCTTCATTGCGTCGAATACCATGACGAACAATCCGGACTTCCACCCAAGGACCCTGAATACGTTCGTACCCCCGGCGTTACCGCTTCCCTTAGTCCGGATATCAAAACCGTGTCTCCACTTTGAGAGAATAATGCTTGTGGGTATGGAGCCAATGATGTAGCTCAGCAGCACCACAATCGCCATATTAGCCATCGAAAAGGGTTCCTTGATTGTTCGTAATGCTCAAAATAGGAACTAGGACGAAGAAAAGCAACTCAAAGATTCTTTTAGCAAGATATACAATTAATGAAAGCGATGTGAAAGTAATATTTCAAGGGGCATGATTCATCCGACAAGTCGGGTGGTATTCTCTACCCCTTGACCCCACGTTATAAAATGATGTTAAGAATATCCATTTTTCCGATTCAAATTCCACCGCAAGATAGTGATATAGGTTTATACTTTCTTATGCATCAAGAAAAGGTTTAAACCAATTGAATTCAATCTGAAGTATAATGAACATAAAAATTGTAATATGTTTCATAATAATCTGTTTTCTCCCTGCCGCGTCCGCCGTTACAACAGACAGGGTCTGGGCAGCCAAAACTTCGGGATATGTCAAATCCAACGAATCTCTTGTATATGAAAATTACCTGATAAGAGCAACAGCCTCAGATGGTTCAAACTCCTCTTTAGCCATATACAAGGACCAATCCCTGATGGCGGCAGACGAATTTAAGGTAAATGAATTTAAAATTTATAACGGCATCGGGGTAACCCTGCTCGGGATACGTGGTGATTATTCGTGGATAGCCCTCTCCAAACTTGAAGACCGGGATATCTGGACGCCCATGGAAACAACGACATTGAAATGGGGAGACAACTATTCAATTCAAAATTATTCAATCAGTATTGATGCGCTTGGAACCAATACCGTGAACCTGACAATATCAAATAAAACCATGAGTGAAACCGGGATTTTCCAAAAAGATGGCTTCAAGGATTTCGGGAATCTGCGCATCGCCGTAAGAAGTATAAACAGGACAGGTTTCGTAGAGCTTGAATCCCTGGCATTTAAACCTCCGGAGGTCAAAGCCGAAATTATCACAGATAAAGACGAATATTATCCCGATGAAACGGTAGGGGTCATAATAAATTTAACAAGCGATGATACCCAGAATATTGCAGGTATAATCCTGGAGAGCAAAGACCCGATAAAAATCCAGCCCTACATGTTCTCAATTTCGGGCATTAAAGGCACAAAATCCTTTAAATCCCTGATAACCCGGCTGCCTCCAAATTCTACAATTAAATTAACCGCACAGGTTGAGACACGCGATTTTTACAACAACGCCCGCCTCCTTACAATAAGTAAAGATATACAAATCACCCCGAATATCTCTATTGCAAAACGCATCCCTGAAGAAACAGATGATGAAAACGTGCCTGTTGAATTGTATGTCTATAATTCAGGAATGGATAACAAATCTATCAGCATCCATGATGTCATACCTTCCGGGTTTACCGCCAGCGAGCAACTGGATTGGAATATTACACTCGGGTACAAAGAATCAACAAACTTGACGTATTATATTACACCCCAAAAACCTGGGAAATATGAACTGCAGCCTGCAATAGCCAGATGGGACGACCAATCTTCGATATCCAAAAAGACAGGAACAACAGTGCATATGCCGTATATCACCATGACAAAAAAAGCACAAAATAATGGGAGCCTGACTGATGTGGTACTCGTTATCAGCAACAGCGGCGACAGGCCTGCGATGGTAACGTTATCGGATAAAATACCTGATGCGCATCCACTTGTTTTTGGAGAGCCAACATGGTCGGGTTTAATTGAAGGAGACGATAATGTCCCTATCAAATACTCATTGCAGGGGAATATCGTGTCTCTTCCTGCTGCTAATGCAACATACCGTGACATTCGCGGCACCACAAGACAGGCCCAGTCAAATAATATCGGAACCAAAAAAGCGTTTTCTTCCGATAATCCTGGTGAAACATCACCTATAAATGCAGGGCGGAATGAAATAATAATATTTATGGTATCATCGTTCCTTGTAATCGCGGCAATAATAGGCAGCGTGGCAATAGCGGCTTATTTAATAACAAAATTCAAAACGAGGTCGGGATGATGGATATTCTTTCTCTTTTACTTTTCCTCATATACTCACTGCTCATACTGGTTATTCTCGTTTACGTCTCGCCGCTGCTTTCTGCTTTCATCATGATTCTTGCTCCTGTGGCGTCTATTTATATCCTGCCTGTTAAAGCCATAGGATTTTTTTCAATAAAGCAATTTTCGTTTGTTGGCGGGACTGTGCCGGTATATAATATCCATATCCTGCTTCTTATCTGGTCTGCATTTATCGGGATAGTTGCATATGCCGAAGTGCTGACGTGGTACCTTTTGAGGGAAACGCCCGCGAAAAAAGCAGCGCCTGCGGCGCCAGCAGGGAAACAGGCTGGCTCAATAGTGAATCAGCTTAAGGAATTCCCACGGAAACTGGGAAAAATCCTGAAGGGAGAAAAACCGAATTCAAAACCGAAATCGTGAGCTATTCTTTAGTCTTCGGTTAACGAATTTGATTGATTCAATACATATCTTTTTTCGAAAATACAATGATTCTCAGCGTATAACAGAAACAGAACACGGATGACACGGATAAACTGAAACCTCAGTTTACACGGTATAGGGTATGCTTTGCATACCCCTTGTTTGATAAACCTTTCTCAAAGGTTTTCATCCGTGCAATCCGTGTTCCATCACAATATTACTCTTAACCGATGACCTGTGAGCTATTGTGCGCCCTTATCGGTCAGTGTGAAGTCTGCGAAAATTCCCTCGCTTATTGAACGGTGCTTCCGCAGGGCAGCCCTGCGTTTGTTGACACCCGTCCTCTCAAACAGGATAATTGTTTTTGAGAGGTGTTCCATTGCATTTCCCCCGACCGGGCACAGTTCGCCTGTGGTTACATCTTTAAAAACCTGGTTTGTGATTACCACGGCGACCCCGTGTTTTCGTGCAATCCCATGAAGTATCCCTATCTGGTTCACAAGTTCGCGCCGAATCGCCATGTTCTCTTCATTTGAATCGTCCTGGGTAAGCCCAAGCCTGTAAAAAAGCGCAGCAGAGTCCAGGATTATCAATCCGATTTTCTCGTTCATTAATTTTTCAATATCCGTAATTGCAGAATACTGCTGCTCAAAACTTGCGGGTTCGTATATGATTATATCCCCTGCGATTTTTTTTGCATCCTCGCCCGCTATCTGTTTGAACCTTTCTGCCGAGAAGCCTTCCGTGTCTATGAAAATGACTTTTCTTCCGCTTTTTACGCATTCCACAGCGAGCTGGATGCAGATATTGGTCTTCCCTGTGCCCGAAGCGCCGTAAACTTGAGTAACTATGCCGGTCTCAAACCCTCCGCCAAGCATCTCGTCGATGGATTTGCATCCGCAGGGAATCCTGTCTTGTTTTTTTATTGGTATCCCTCCGATAATTTCTCAAAAATTTCTCTTATCGCCAGAATTGCCGGGCCGCTTGTGTCAACAGGGGCAATATTATCCATGTCAGCCTGCACGAGGGCGGAATCAAACGGTATAACGCCTATCACCGGTATATCGTATTCTTTAAGCTTATCCTCGATTTCCTTTACATCGGCTCCGGCTTTATTGATGACAGCGCCGAATTTGTGAATATCGATATGGCGGGCAAGTTTGGCAATCCTTCCCGCAGTCTCAATCGACCTTGCGCCGGGTTCAACTACGATGAGCATATAATCGATTCCTTTCGTGGTTCCGCGCCCGAGATGTTCAACCCCGGCTTCCATATCCAGGATAACCACGCTGTTAAGTTTCAAAATCACATGGCGCATGAGGGCTTTTAAAAAAGAGCTTGCAGGGCACATGCATCCGCTCCCGCCCCGTTCTATTGTGCCCATGACCAGCAATTTCACATTATCCGGTCCTGTGACCCCGAATTTCCCTGCAATATCATCGACTTTCGGGTTCAATTTGAATACACCGGCAGGACCGCCCGCCCTTTCATCAATGAGTTCCTTAAATTCTGTGAGAGGCTTTGGCGGGTTTTTTATGCCGAGCGCTGAAGCGAGGTTCATACTCGGGTCGGCGTCGATAGCCAGGACATCGTAACCTTTTCTTGCAAAAAGCCGGGCAAGCGTGCCTGATAATGTGGTCTTCCCCACGCCGCCTTTTCCTGAGATTGCGATTTTAATCATTTAGCATCAATAAACTCTGTGTTTATATCATCTTTTATCGTAATTAAAGCGCCCTGCCCTTTGGAAGCCATACCGGGATTAACCACATGCGTTCCGTTTACACGGACAATTCCGCGCGCTTCATGGATATGCCCGCAAACTACGAGGTCAAATCTTCCCATATACCGCGCCAGCGCCTCGCTTCCCACATTCCCGTGCGGCAGCCTGTCGGTGGTATTTCGCGGCGGGGCGTGGGATAATAATATAATCCTCCCGTTTAATCTGCTTAATAATGTGCCGATATATTCTCCTATCTTTTTTTCCGAGAGTTCAAACGGCGTATTGAACGGTGTGGGGTTTGAGCCGCCAAGACCAATAAAGTTGAGTCCCCCGAATTGATGAACCGAATTATGAAGATTTATGGTATTTTCGTTTTCGTCCAGTATCCCCAGCAGTGATTGGTTATCGCAATTTCCTGGCACTGCAAGAACCGGCTTCCGAAACATTGCCAGTAATTCAAGCGCCTTTTCATCAGGCCCGAAATCCGTCAGGTCGCCCGCTATCAATACGGCGTCAAAATCTCCTGCCTTCTCACAAATAGATTCCACATGGGAATAATCGCCGTGAAGGTCTGATATTGCAAGCAGCTTCATAGGGTGTAATATTAGTTCAGTTGTTTATAATTGTAATGTTAAAAATGAGACGGTCTATAAAATTAAGTAAAAATATTGGTTAGTTGAGATTTTAATTCCTCTTTAGTGTTCCCTGTGACTATATGTATTTTATCTTTCCCCGCCAACGCTTTAAATAGTTCTAAAGCTTCTGGAGTAACCTTCGATGAAATAATTACTATGGATTCATCACTTCCCACTTGATTCATACAATTTTTCATCTTCTTTATTAATTGAGAAGGCAATTCATTCGCAACAACTCTTTTTAGATAAAATTTTACCTCTATTGGTATGTTTTTCCCATTTTTTGGATTAATAACTAAAAAATCACAATTATCTGATTGCAAAGTTTGGGCTTTTTTGGTAATCTTCAATTCATTTAAGCATTGGGAAACCAAATCTTCAAAAGATACTATTAATTCTGAATAGCTTCGCCTTAATTTGTCATCAGAAGAAATACCCGCTGAATATATCTTTTTTGAAGAAAAATCTGATGGATTTAATTTTTCCCTAAGTACTTCAACTTGTCTTATTAAAAAATCAATTTTTGCATCGGCCCCTTCTTCTTTAAAAGGTTGAGCTGACGAACTCAAACCAAAATATTTCCACAAAGAATTAGAACCTTTG
Source organism: Candidatus Methanoperedens sp. (assembly GCA_027460615.1). GTDB lineage: Archaea > Halobacteriota > Methanosarcinia > Methanosarcinales > Methanoperedenaceae > Methanoperedens. Next base: position 27,383 of record JAPZAO010000205.1, on the reverse strand, counting down.
CATTTTGCAAAACTATCTTTAATATGCGTGGCTAAAGCTTCAATTTGGGCATCCAGTTCCCAAGCATATAAAGCACTCGAATATTCGTGATTATTTATCATTTTTACGTCAAATGGGACATTTTCTGTTAAATCATCTCTAATTATACATACAGGCTTATTTAATGATGTTCTTATACCCAATTCAAAAAAAACATTCGGATTGAGAATAGACATGTCACATAAAACAAAATCTGCGGATTCGATATTCTTAATAATTTCACCTTGAATAAGTTCCGCGCCTTTCGTTATTGGTGAGATAGGTTCAAAGCCAGCTTTTTCAATAGCAGGTATTAATAAATAGTCTAAAACATGATTAAAATGGTCTTCGTCCCCCAAGTATTTTTCAACCCAACTCTCTGGAGTGGTAATGGGCATGATAATAAAACACTTAGTTGAATGCTTTTCCGTTGTAGGTTTCACTTTCAGTAATCACCTAATTCAATTGTCAAATACATTCAATACTTATAAAACATACTGATTAACAATCTTGTTATTATTGAAACTGCATATAATTTTTATTCGATTCATTTTTTTATCCATTTAATTTACCACCCCGTAATTTAACGGTCTCTATAAAATGCGCCCAGCAATTCGCACCTTCAAACCCAGTGCTCCCCTTCGCTGTCGTGTACGCATATCCCGCTTCCTGAAAGATTGAAGCCCCGAAACTTCTCAAAGAGGGCAATCGCCTCTTTAATCTCAGCAATATATCTTTCCTTGAGAAGAGTTGCGAGTTTGCGGCTCTCCTCTTCTGTGATATCGCCTCCAATGCCTTCACATTCAGAAATCATGAGGCGTCCATCCAGCAAATAAAAGGGATAGGTTTTGCAGATATATGGTCTTGTTTCATAAATTTCACATAAACCACCTTTCAGGAAAATGCAGTCCCCATTTTTCCTGAGAACCCATTCAAAGGTATGGACATTCCCTTCCGAATCCCTGTCTTCTGAAGGCGTTGGAATTACGAAATCATCCCTTTTAAGTCCTGTTTTTTCCCGAATGCGTCTTATCTCAGAAGGAAAGACAAATACTGTGTTATCACCATATTCAGCCTTGCAGCAATGAGCGCAATTCCTGCATTTGAACCCAATGGATTTTATTTCATCAGCAAGCTGCTTTTCGTCTATTTTGAGGGCTTTATCCAGCGCTTTTAAAAGGAGGGCGATTTCTGTTTTGCGTGACATTGCTACCGGTTATGAGATATTATGCCTTTTATGATATGTCTTTTTCCTGAGATTACCTTGCTGTCATATTATTTAAAATTGTTACAATTCTCAAAGATATCTATTCGATTTTGCCGAAATTATTATATCTTTCATCTTACTTATAGATGAATAGAAGATGAAGGTAAATGTTCAAGTACACCGACCATGCAAGAAAAAGAATGGCATCCAGAAGCATAAGCGAGAATGAAGTACAGGCAGCGGTCGAGAAGGGAGAACTGGAATTTACCAGAACAGATGAAAAAGGCAGAGGAAAAGAATATACTCATTCCCTCGAACTTAAGGAAAGTTATCCAAGGAAAATCATGGTCGGTTGGACTTATGATAAAGAAGACATTCTCATACTTACTGTATATGAAATAAAAAGAAAATGGAGGCAAGAATGACAATAATCTGTGGCAAATGCAATCAGGAGATGCAGGAAGTAGAACTAAAAGAGTATGAATTCGAGGATGGCATAGTCCTGGAAAATGTCAAAGCAATGCGGTGCCCGATAGGTCATGTTACTTTTACCGAGGAGCAGGCAGATGTCTTAGAGAAGCGGACAGAGGACATTAAAACGCATGCTTTCCGATTCATACGGTCAATAAGCAAAAGTGCCAGGTCTATGGTAATTCGGATTCCGGCAGACCTTGCGAAACATTTAGAGATAGATGAGAAAAGCAAAGTAGAGATGATTCCTTTAGGTAAGAAAAGATTTCTTGTTGAGGTAAAGTAATCCTTTAGCCACTAACCGTCAGCTTTCTGTGTGGTATTCGCCCAGCGACTTAATCGTAATCTCCCCGTTCTTCATGGCCTGGATTGCATCGGCAGCCGCAAGCGCAGCCTGTATCGTGGTAATGTAAGGAACGCTGAAATCAACAGCAGCGCGCCTTATCTGGAAACCGTCCTTAACGGTCTGCTTGCTTGTCGGGGTATTAATAATCAGGTCAACCTTTTTTTTATGGATAAGGTCAACGATGTTTGGCGTGCCTTCGCTTACCTTGTTTATGATATCAATCTTTATCCCGTTCTTTTCCAGGAACATGACCGTGCCGCGCGTGCCAAGGATATGCAAACCTGCATCCTGCATTTTTTTTGCAACACCGATGATATGCTTCTTATCTTCATCGCGTATCGACATGAAAACCGTTCCGGAAAGCGGCAGGGTATTATCCGCAGCCCATTCGGCCTTGAAAAAAGCCCTCCCGAAATCATAATCAATTCCCATAACTTCGCCCGTGCTTTTCATCTCAGGCCCGAGCACAGGGTCTGCGCCCGGGAGCTTATCAAAAGGCAGCAGCACTTCCTTAACAGAAACATGCTTTGGAATTATATCGCCGGTATAACCAAGCTCTTTTAATGAGTGCCCGGCCATAACTTTTGCCGCAATTTTTGCAAGCGGTAACCCCACAGCCTTGCTCACAAAAGGTATGGTGCGGCTCGACCTTGGGTTTGCCTCAAGAACATAAACCAGGCCGTTCTTGGTTGCCATCTGTATATTGACAATCCCGACCACATGAAGGGCAAGAGCTATCTTTTTTACATAATCGCGAACAGTAGCGATAATCTCTGGTTTCAGGGACTGCGGCGGAATGACGCATGCCGAGTCGCCAGAATGAATACCCGCTTCTTCTATGTGCTCCATTATTGCGCCGATAAGAATTTCCCTGCCGTCGCATATTGCATCCACGTCGATTTCCACCGCATTATCAAGGAAATCATCGATAAGCACTGGATGCTCGTTTGAGACCTTGACTGCCTCTTTCAGGTATCGCTCAAGGTCGCGGTCATCGTAAACGATTTCCATCGCCCGCCCGCCAAGCACGTATGACGGGCGCACAAGCACGGGATATCCGATTCTTGTCGCCTCTTTGAACGCTTCTTTATAATTGGTGGCGCACCCTGCCTCAGGCTGGAGGATGCCCAGTTTTTTCATCATGGCGTTAAAGCGTCCCCTGTCCTCTGCAATATCCATGTCGTCAGGGGTTGTTCCGAGTATAACGGTATTCAGGTCGGTCCTCCGGTCAAGCTCTTTTTTAAGCGGAATCGCAAGGTTTACAGACGTCTGTCCCCCGAATTGCACCATCACGCCATAAGGACGTTCCCTGTCTATCACGTTCATGACATCTTCAAGCGTAAGCGGCTCAAAGAAGAGTTTATCAGAGGTATCGTAATCAGTGGAAACTGTTTCTGGATTGTTGTTCAGGATATGGGTTTCAATGCCTTCTTCCCTCAATGCGGTAACGGCATGAACGGTACAGTAATCAAATTCGATACCCTGTCCTATGCGGATGGGCCCTGAACCGATAATAAGCACCTTCTTCTTTTTGGAAGGCGCTGCTTCGCACTGGTCTTCGTATGTTGAATAATAATATGGTGTGGCTGCTGCAAATTCTGCAGCGCATGTATCCACCATCTTGTAAGTTGGAATGATGCCATGTTCCCTTCGCATATCGTTTATCTCTTCGCGTGTCTTTCCGCAAAGGAACGCTATTCTCTCATCGCTTAAACCCATGCGTTTTGCCTTTCGCAGTTTTTCCAGCGACAGCTCTTCTTTTATCGTATCCTCGATGTCTATGATATTTTTTATTTTCCTGATAAAGAAAGGGTCTATATTGGTATGCCTTGAAATTTCATCGATTTGCATACCGTTTCGCAAAGCCTGGTAAATGACAAACAGGCGCTCGTGGGTGGGATGGCGCAGGATATCCAGGATTTCATCATTGCTCCACTCCCTGAATCCGAAGTACATATCCACTTCAAGCGAGCGAACAGCTTTGTGCAGGGCTTCTTCGATAGTCCTACCTATCGCCATCACTTCGCCCGTACTTTTCATTGCCGTGGTAAGATGCTTGTCCGCAGTCACGAATTTATCAAAAGGCCAGCGCGGGATTTTGACGACGGTGTAGTCGATAGTGGGTTCAAAAGATGCAGGGGTTTTCTTGGTGATGTCATTCGTTATCTCATCCAGCGTCATGCCGATTGCGATTTTTGCGGTAACGCGGGCTATCGGGTATCCTGTGGCTTTTGAGGCAAGGGCGGAGGAGCGCGAAACCCGCGGGTTGACTTCAACGATCCTGACCTCATCATCACGGACAGCGAACTGGATATTGCAGCCGCCCTCGATGCCGAGCGCCCTTATTATCTTTATCGAGGTGCTCCTGAGTTTTTGGTGGTCGGCATCCGAGAGCGTTTGGGAAGGCGTTACAACTATGGACTCGCCGGTATGGATGCCCATAGGGTCAAAGTTTTCCATATTGCAAATCACGATGCAGGTATCGTTCTTGTCCCGCATCACTTCATACTCAAATTCTTTCCATCCGATGATGCTCTCTTCAATCAGAACCTGGTGAATGCGGGAGCGTTCAAGCCCGCGCTCTGTGATTTCAAGGAGTTCCTCGCGTGTATAGGCGATGCCGCCTCCTGCGCCGCCGAGGGTGTATGCGGGGCGGATGATAAGCGGAAGCCCGAGTTCTTCAATCAGCGACTCAGCCTCGGCAAGCGTATTGACGGCTTTTGAACGCGGGACTTTTTCGCCGATGCTTATCATCTTCTTCTTAAACAGGTCGCGGTCTTCCGAATCCTTGATTGCCTGCAGCGATGTGCCAAGAAGCTCGACATTGAATTTATCGAGAACCCCCATTTCAGCGAGTTCTGTTGTAATATTCAGGCCTGTCTGCCCGCCAAGACCCGCAATAATGCCGTCAGGCCGCTCTTTTTCTATGATTTTTGCAACAATTTCAGGCTCAAGCGGTTCAATGTAGATAGCATCAGCCATGTCGGTGTCTGTCATTATTGTTGCCGGGTTGCTGTTGACAAGGACGACCTTGATACCCTCTTCCCGGAGTGAGCGGCATGCCTGGCTGCCTGAAAAATCAAATTCCGCAGCCTGTCCTATCATAATGGGGCCTGAGCCTATGAGCAGTACTTTTTTGAGGTCTGTTCTTTTTGGCATATTTCAAGCCTAAATGTCATGGCATGTTATAAATTCTATCCATTATTGCCATCGGAACTGAGGGGATAACAAATGGATAACGCTAATTCAGAATGCAAGTGTGGATTCAGAACGCCAGAAAAATAATGATGCTCATAGTTTTTACTCTTCGAGATTAGGTCGTGAAGTTTTAGCACTTGTGTTTACTACATAATCTATATATATAAACGAATACATCCCATAAATATGGGAGTAAAAGTAAGCTTCTTCGAAGCTTTGAACCGATGAAGATATATATGTAACAATATATACATAATATATCATCATTATGAGCATAATAAACGATTTATGGAAAATTTAAGTGAACTATACGGAAATTTTGACAAAGAAAAGATTTATTATATGATAATCAATTTAGGAGTTTGATTATATGAGGAAAAACCTCAATACATTTCATTATAAAATACAGAAAATTTGGGAGGAACAATAATGAGAGTTGTACAAATGGCAGTAAATATACAGCGTATGTACATTATTTTGATAATAGCAATGGCTGCAATAGTCATTGTGAAAATAAGTTTGTAAATTATTTTTAATTATTTTTCAAGTTATTGGCTTAAAAACATGATAAGATTATTAGTATTCGAAGTTTTACTTTTCGGTTTATTCGGGGTGCTTTTGGGTCAATTTATAGGACAAAGCAGAGAGGCATATTCTATATGGATTCAAGAAATTGTTTATCCTTCTAATGAGGGAAACAGTACCGAGAAAAAAAGAATGGTATGTAGTGCTATGGAATCGTTATCAAGAGAAATTTGTGGGCTTAGTGATTTTATCACTATTATATCAGGAATAATTGTTCTAACCTTTATTGTAATTTTCTTCACGGTGGTTTTTACAATTGATTCAATAACAAGTCCAGTAGATCATCTTATAACCATAGCATCAACATCACTTGCAGCGGTGATTGTCGCTACACTTCCATATATTTTATTCAAATTAAATATCAATTTAATAAACACCGAAAAAACAAGTCAGATTGATGATAAGATTTTCGAGGTGTGGCGTGCAAACAAGTGCCTCAGTCATAGACATAGAGATTATTCGAATAAACTACAACCAAGCCAACTTTTCGAGACACTCAATGAGAAAGTAAACAGCGGAGAAATAGTACCTTCAGAAGATGAGATTAGAATTTTGGAATTATATAATCAAAATAAAAAAAATGTTAATCATCAGTCTTAAAACAACCTTTGACTAATATAGAGAACTAAAATTTTGCCGTTTATCTGACGATTTTTTACACCTTACCCCATCAGTCGCAGACTTGACAGTACCTTTTGCAGAAATACATAAATACCAAAGTATCAATTTAAGCACAGAGGTACGAATAATGTTTTTAGTAGGCGAGGCTTTAATCGGCGAGGAACCAGAACTTGCTCATATTGATTTGATCATAGGAGAAAAGACAGGACCTGTAGGACAGGCATTTGCGAACGGTTTTACACAATTATCCAAGGGACATACTCCCCTTCTTTCAGTCATAAGGCCAAACCTTCTGACCAAACCCGCAACCCTTATTGTGCCGAAAGTAACGGTCAAGAACATGGCACAGGCTGCCCAGATATTCGGCCCTGCGCAAACCGCAGTAGCAAGGGCGGTTGCCGATTCCGTGCAGGAAGGAGTCATCCCCGAAGACCAGCTTGAAGAGCTTTCAATCGTGGTCAGTGTTTTTATTCATCCTGAAGCAAAAGATTACAATAAGATATACCGCTACAACTACGGCGCCACAAAACTTGCGTTAGAACGGGCGATGCAGGGATTCCCGGACAGGAAGACCCTCATGTACGAGAAGGACAGGACCATGCACCCCATAATGGGATTCAAGGTCGTCAGGTTATGGAACCCGCCGTACCTGCAGGTTGCGATTGACATACCGGATATCGATGCTGTCAAGAACATATTGAAACAGATACCACAAAGCGATCATCTTCTAATCGAGGCCGGAACGCCGCTTATCAAACGGTATGGCGTGAACGTTGTACAGTCCATCAGGGAAGTGCGGCCGAATGCCTTTGTAGTAGCGGATTTAAAAACGCTGGATACAGGCAACCTCGAGGCGCGCATGGTCGCGGACGCCACGGCAGATGCAGTCGTGATTTCAGGACTTGCGCCTGTTTCCACCATCGCGAATGCCATAAAAGAGGCGAAGAAGACTGGCATCTACGCTATAATCGACATGCTGAACGTGGAGAAACCGTTAGCGGTTCTAAAGTCGCTCACTGTCAAGCCGGATGTAGTAGAACTTCACAGGGCGATAGATACCGAAGGCAAGGCAGAACATGCATGGGGAGACATACCAGCCATGAAGAAGCTGTCAGAGAGGCTGCTGGTGGCTGTAGCAGGCGGAATCCGTGTTGAAACAGTCAAGGAAGCGCTCAAATCTGGCGCGGATATAATCGTGGTTGGACGCGCAATCACCAAAGCCAAAGATGTGCGCTCCATGACTGAACAGTTCCTTGAAGAACTCAAACAGCCCGAGATAGACCAGTACAGGATAATGACTGATTTCTGATTCGGAAATCAGTTTTTATTCATGATTTGGTAGCAATTTGGGTATAATCTTGGAAAAATACTATTATATGACAAAAGAAACATGTGTTCTGTAGAGGATAAATAATAATCATCAAGATTCACTTCCTATCCTATCCAAACCTATCCATGAAATCTTGTAATCCTCTACCTTTTTTAACCTATATCAAACAAAGACGTTGTGAGTTGTTTTACAACAACCTTTACATATCTTTGCCAGTATTATGATATTTAATGAAACACCATGCAGTTCTATCTGAAAAAGTGGAAAGATACGAGGGCATGTTGCACAGGGCTCTTGGGGCTTTTGAGGTAGCCCCGCAGGAAAACTCCCATTTGAGAAAAGTTGCAGAGGATTTTTCCAATATGGCAGGGTCTTACTATAAGGATGGCAAATATTTCATTGAGCAGGGGGATCTGGTGAACGCCCTCGCCTGTTTCAGTTATGGGCATGCATGGCTGGATGCGGGTGTGAAACTTGGTGTTTTTAAAGTGAGCGATGAGGCTCTGTTTACGATTTAAAAGAGGAATAATAAAATGTCGAATTATATTGTTACACTTGAAGCCGGCTGGCTTGTGAAAAATGTAGAAAGCGTTGAAGATGCGATGAATATAGCGATATCAGAGGTTGGAAAACTGTTGAATCCTGACCTGAACTTCGTGGAAATAGAGGTAGGCACTACCAGTTGCCCGGCGTGCGGTGAGGCTTTTGACAGTGTTTTTCTGGCTGCGGGAACCGCGCTTGTTGGCATCCTGCTTGAAATGAAAGTATATGATGCGGAAAGCGAAGAACACGCGGCAAGGATTGCAAAGTCCACTATAGGCAAGGCATTAAGAACCACCCCTCTTAATGTTGTCGATGTCGATGAGTTTGAAGGCGGAAAAGAGAAGAAGGAAAAAGAAAAGAAGAAACCGACGGCAGAAGAAGAATGAAACTGGCAGCCCTGATTTCCGGCGGCAAGGACTCATCTTTTGCAATATTTAAGGCATTGCAGGAGGGGCATAGCGTCACCGACCTTATCACAATAAAACCGGCAAACGAAGATTCGTACATGTTCCATTCTGCAAATATCCATCTTACCGAGATGATTTCAGTGGCAAGCGGAATTCCGCTAACCGTAGAGACATCAAAAGGTGAGAAGGAAATGGAACTTGCTGATCTTAAAAAAGCCCTGAGCCGGGTAAAGGTTGATGGCATTGCGGTAGGCGCTATCGAATCCGAATACCAGGCTTCCCGCGTAAGGCGCATCTGCGAAGAACTCGGCCTTGAGATGTATGCGCCACTGTGGCATAAGGAACCCGAAGCGCTCCTTCGCGAGATGATAAAATACATGGATATCAGGATGGTAAAGGTAGCTGCTGCGGGCATGGATGAATCATGGCTCGGGCGGCGCTTTGATGAAAAGATGATAAAAGACCTGAAAGCTCTCAACAGAAAGTACAGGGTTCATATTGCAGGCGAGGGCGGTGAGTACGAGACGCTGGTGCTTGATGCGCCGTATTATAAGAAAAAGATAGACCTGGTTGAGACCAGGAATATCTGGATGGGAGACCACGGGGTCATGAAAGTCATCAGGGCTGAACTTTCGGAAAAATAATTGGAAAATTTTGGATGAAATTTTAATGGGAAGCCCAGCTCATTTCTTGTGTCCAATCAGTTCATAAAGCAATCCCATCGCTTCCTTCTCCCGCGCCCCGCCGCATTTTTTAACGATGGAATTGTAATATTCGATATGTTCAAGGTATTTTTGCTCCCTGAACACAACATATCTTGTGGCATGAATCGAAGCCTCAATGACCGCATTGAAACCGCGATTCACGGGCTTTAGCTTTCGCGTGTTTATTTTTCCTTTAATGGGAGACAGCTCAACAACCGAAATAGTCTTACCCTTTTTGCATTTGCAATTAAAAAGAATCCAGCCAGAAGCATCTTTAAGGACTGGAAAATCCTTCATGAATTCAAATCTTTCCGGTTCGACATCAGAAAGCGCTGACTGCACGAACAATACAGGGTCATCCACGATATTTGCAGCCGTAATGGGCTTTTTCATAATGTTTTCCAGGGTCTTTGAATTATAAATCCTCACAAAGAGCCTGCCATCCTTGTTATGCAAACCCATAGGTGCGGCATTCGGGAAGCCATCGGGCGAGATGGTTGTAAAAATCACTTCCGATATCCCTTCGTGTATCCCGAAATCCTCCGTATTTATCAGAATCTCATCCCCTCAAACAGTGATACGAACAGCCCCGCGATGATTATATCAGCGGTCGAGCCCGGGTTCACGCCTTCGTTTAACAATTCCTCATCAAAAGAACGTATTTTGTCCCTTATTTCGTCCATATTCCCTTTTTGCAGTATCTTTTTTGCACGCAAAGAAACCTCCTCTGCTTTTTTGCTATCGAATTTTGTCTGGATGAAGGTGTCTTTATTGGTGGAAAGGAGTTCCATAAATGTGAGGACAACGGCATCATTGATGCCGTGTTTTTTGATTTTGCCCTGAATTGAAGCGGCGCACTCAAAAGTTCTTTTAAAACCGTTTGTCCATTCCTCTGCTATCATATCATATCCACAGGAAATTTCCATGAGATTATAGAGGGCCAATCCCTCCGATTTTAGTTTGTCAACGGATGACGCATCGCCAAGGTCAAGGTCATCCACAGGTTTAACTTTCACTTTCGCATCGGAAAACGCCCTGTAGAATTCGATTGCATCCTCCACGCTTGTTTCTCTTACAACCCTCTGAACCTGCGCTTTCAGGCAGGTTTTATTTTCACATTTCCCTGCTGCCATCGCAAGCGGGATGAGCAGGAGAAAAGCCCCGAAATGCGTGTTGCCGCCTTTCTGCCATTTGCCGCTCTCTGCGACAGCTTCATGGATGAGGGCGCCAACGCCGGAATTTGAGCGCGCAGCTTTTTCCAGGATTGGATACACGCCCACGGCGCTTGCCAGGAAGTGCTCAAAGCGCGTGTCCGTGTAGTTGTGGTCTCTGTCGATGTTGCCCGGCTTGGGTGTGGCTGAGACCTCAAGAATCATGGCAAGCTGGGCGCAGCGGGCGATGTGGGAAGGGTCTGTATGTGTCATATTAACCGCAGATGAACGCAGATAAACGCAGATACCCGATTGATGCTTTATTGTGATAGAACACGGATTGCACAGATGACACGGATGTGCACGGATTAAAATTATCTGTGAAAATCCGTCTAATCCGTGTCATCCGTGTTCTATGTTGCGTTGTTAGTATTTTTCCATGCCAGAAAGCAAAGATTACCGATATTATCCTTTGCGGCACTAAAATTTCAAAAACCATCTGAATCATGCTACCATCTCCCAACAATCGGCGCGCTTCTGAACCTCGGTTGAAACAATCTGTTTAAATTGCTCCTTCAGCTTAGCGAAGGCGCCGTCATCGTATAATGTGATGCCGGAATCGAGGATATTAAGTATCAGCGGATTATGGGCTTTTAATGCTGCTTCCAGTTCTTCAACAGAGCCGACCTTTGGAGAAACCTGCCCTACTGTTCGATAAAGCCTTTTTCTGAGTTCGATTTCAAGGTCGCGCCGTTCCGTCCAGTTTGCGAATTTTCTGCTCAGGATTATAAGGATATCAATGTCAGAATATGGTTGGGCGGTGGCTTTTGCGTATGAGCCGAATAAGATTACGCAGCGAAGGTCGTAATGAAATTTGCCTTTAAGTTCGGATATTATTTTCTTTTCAATATCTTGTGAAAGCATTTAATCAACTCTTAGAATTTATTATATATTTTATTAGTGGATTTCAAAGCCCAGGCGGCGGGCATCCTCCAGTATTATAAGTGCCTGAGCGGCCTGCTTTCTGCTTGGTTCTCTTCCTCTTTTTGCCAGATTTCCCATTGAAAAAGAGAGGCTTCTCTGCCATGGTTTGAGATTTCCTGTTTCCTTTGCCCAGTGGGCAATTTTAAACCATGTCTCTACTTGCACCTTCATGACCTCCAGTATTTTCTCATGATCCTCACTGTCAGGACTGTCTATTCCCTTGTCAACTCCGGCTCTTTCTCTTCCATCTGTCCCAATGAGTTCATTTTCCAGTTCATCGGGCATTTTTATATCAAGCGAAAGGAGATCTTCCCAGCATTGCTCCTTTTTACACCATTCTGTTATGTTTCTGCCACCGGGAGGATTTGCAATATGCCTGTGAACCACTTCAGATACACTGATGATAGTGTCCATAAGAATAGGGGAGATAGACTGTTCTTTCCATATTCTGTCAAGGTCAATTCGCTGTGCTGTTTTATGGGAAATCAGAGCAAGAGTATAAGTAACAATATTGGCTCGATAACCACCGTATTGTTGTTTTTGAACAAGTTTTTCTGCATGTCTGAAAAGTATAGCTTTTGCGATTAGATGCTCATAATATGTTCTGTCAGGCTGAAACTCTCCTCTTTCCTTAAGGATAACCATAAATTCCATAAAGTTTTTCTCTGCTCCTCTGCTTACTATATATGGAAGCTGATTCCAGGTGTTTTCAAACTTCGCCAGATCAGTTTTTGTAAATTTCTGTATTTTCGGATTTGAGATTTCGAAGGCATTTTTGCGTGCAATCGTTCTCTCTCCCCCTTTTTCATCAAGATACTGTCCCCTTGCACGTTCATAGTACCATCGGGTCTGAAGCTGTATACCCGGCGGCGCAGGTGCCCATACTGTTCTTGATAACTCTTCTAACTTGATATGAAACGGATTGTTTGCTGAAAAATCAGCTACACTTACCTTATTCTGGCTGTTGGCATACAGAGATATTTTCGGAACAAAGCTATCTATCCTGCTCGCATCTTTCAGAACGGTCAATTTAACCTGAACATATATATTCGAGACATCCGCTTTATCCTTTCTGTAGGCATGATAAATTGATGCAGTAGTCTGACCTCCATTGACAATCTGAAAGTCTTTCGCCCATTTTATTCCGTATCCTCCATTTGATGGAATAATTTCAACTTTTTCCGCTGTTGCTGAAAGTCCATTATTGTAGGCAAGAAACATATGAGGTTCTTGAATTATGGTATTTCTGATTCCCTTATTAACATTTCCTCTGACCTGCAAAAAAGATCTGACATTTCTTTCCAGCAATCTAGGGCCGTAATCTCCATACAATTTAACAAGCGTTTTTCCTGGAATGATGGCAAGGTATGTTACATAATCAGGATTCGGTTCAGTCAGGGACAAACAGGGTATGCTGCCTCCAAATTCATTTTCAAAATCAACTTCTATCGCTTCTCTTTTTTTGCCTGAACTGCATAATCTGAAAAGTCTCTGAATATCCCATACGTGATGGGATATGCTTAAATTGTTCTCCTTTATATCATCTATGGATTCTACTTTTACAATTCCATCTGTCAGAAGAAATAATCTGATATTTATGAGAGTATCCTTCAGTTCATGAATTGTGTCTGCAAGATCAAAAACAGGTGACGCCTCTTCTAGATAAAGATGATAATCTCCAAAAGCTTTCATAAGGAAATTGTATACTCTTTTGAATGCAGTATCTACATCACTTTTGGCAACTCTTGGCGGAGGAACTTCTCCATAATAAATGGAAACAAAAAGATCCAAACACTCTTTATTCCCACTCACATTGTAACCATTTACTTTTATGCCGCGCGCATTGTGATAGCAAACAAATTTAGTGTCAATCTCATCTGCGTCTTTCAGGTATTCCATCATAATTTCTGTAAACTGGTCTTCCTTGAAAGATTCATCATCTTCTACCTGACATTGGCTGATAACATCCTGCTGAAATTTTTTTGCAAACTCATCAAATTCAGTATCAATATCCATTCATTGTCTCCACTAAAAAAGATTCAAAATCACATTCGTTTATAACATAATGCATGCATTCAGATACATTTACTGAATAATGCACATCACCAACGCCATTTAATAGATCACCTTCAGTGATTCTGGGAAATCCTTCACTTATTCTGAAAATATTGGAAGATCTTACATTATAGCCTGTCTTATTGTAACGATGTGCCTGAGCATTCAGATAACCTGCCTCAAACAGAGAATCTTCCATTTTCTGGCTGGCTGCTGGTTCGTCGGCAATAGTTTTTCTGATATCTTCCACTATATCAACCAGTGTTTCACCGCCACCACTGCTTTCCATGAGTGATATATGTTGAAGAAAGAGGGATGCAAGACCTGTATCATCAAGCTGCTGTTCATTTGCTATATACATTTTCTGGTGCTGTTTGCTGATGGTTGTTTTAACCTCCACTGCACAATCTGAGAACTGGAAATCCTGTGCTTTTCTGGCTGGCCCTTTCCAGGCATCAAGGGCTTTATTTATTCTAAGGATTGGTATCAAATATTTTCGCAGAAACCAGAGTTCTCCATACAGTCCTCTTTGAGCTTCATCACCGAGACCCTCATGACTATATCGATCAAGAAATTGCTGCCATTTTACCAATCTTTCGATGAAAGCCTTTATCATTAACATTTCATTTTTCTGTGCAGTAATATTATCTACTACATCCTGTACAAGATTAGTAAAAATATCAGTAAATCTGGAATCGGTCAATATCAATTCCAGAGTAGCATGATCTTCATCGTCTTCAGGCAGCGAAACAGCCATGACCTCAAAACCTTTCGAACGTGGTAGAGCTTCAGTTTCAGGAGTGTTTGAACACGAGATCCTGAGTAGCAGCATACGTCTATTTACTGGTTTCTCATAACCGAGAAAAACATCACATGAAGATGAAGGTTCTAACCTGCGTTTTAAGATGCAGATTCCTGTTTCATATTTAGAATCATCCTCCAGTGACTTCCATACATCTTCAAGAATCGTCATTGCCAAACTCCTGTTTCCAGTAGATATTGTTTACTTTATATTTTATCTTCTTTGCAGTGTAACTCCCTGGAAAACTAAAGGCTAACCCCATCACTGGTTTATCGACACCGGCAGGTTTTGGATCCAATGGATAAATAAGGAGAAGTCCCCTATCAGGGGGTCTTGAGTTTCTGATATACTTCCCTCCAAGACGTCCACGTTTATAGGTGTCCCCTGCCATCTGTTTTGCCGTCTCTAATTCGTCGTCGCTTAAATCAATATACTCATCTTCAGGATCTATTAGGCGAGACTTTGCCATCGAATATTTATCACTCATCGCACTTGCATCAGCACGTTGAGGAAGTCCCACCTCAAGATCGGCGCGAAATGGCCAACGTGCCCCTTTTTGTGTTGAGATAAGAGCAACCGTCCACCGCTTTAATTCATTATTTTCCAACTGAGCTTCAATATACTGTCTGAGTATCTCCGGATTTGCCTTTCGCGATTCAGGGTGAATTATGACCTCATGTAGTAATTGTGTAATAGTCTGAGCTGATACTTCTTTCCAAATAAAATTCCCATTTTTTATCTCGTAAGGACCTCTTTCACGGATAAATGTATCAAATACATTTAAGTTTAAATTATTTATTTTATTGTCCTTATGAAATATTACAGTTTCTGCGATTGTTCCTGCATAAGACAGTTCCATTTCTGTGCCTGTTCTCATTTTATTTACAGCTGTAATAATAAGTCCTTCAGGATGCGTTCGCACTCTAAGCCCGTAATCCTTTGGCGTACAATTCAGCGCAGCCATATCATCAAAATCATTTCTTAGCTCTTCACTGGCCAGAGTAATATATCTGTACCATGTTACAAGTTCTTCCGATGTATACAATCGGCAAAGGTCAATGTAACCCGGACGATAACCGAACCAACGTCCCATTTGCATGAGGGTATCGTACATGCGGGAAGCTCTCAAATAATAGCTTACTGTCAGTCCTTCCAGAGTCAATCCCCGTGATAACTTATCTCCACCAATAACGATTACGTTTAATCCATTTGTGTGATCCCTGTAATCCAGAATATCTTTTGCTGTTCCATTTATAATCTTCAGTTGAATCTTGTCTGCTGCTCTGTATAGATTCTGTTTCACTTCATTCCAGTCAATGTCTTTCATCATAGGATCTTGAATTCGTTCTTTTAGTTTTCGAGTTGTTTCAAAATAATCCTCTCGCCATAAAGATTCAAGTTCAGCCAGCAATGGTTCCGATGAATTTCCATCTCCATATTCAAGTCGTCGTTTGAGGAAAGTAAGTTCATCATTGACAAGCTCCGCCACTTTTTTCTGTACATCAGTAAATCTTGTAACATGCACAAGCATGGAATTGTGGTTTTTATCATATCCTCTCGCCATTCGGGCTGCGCATGATATAATAAAAGATCTCATGGCTTTTTTAAGTGAATCAGGAACTCCTGTAGGAATGTGTTCTTTTTTGTGATTATTCGGGATGAATGTTTCAAAGTCATCCACAATTCTTATGATCGGCAACCCTTCTTCAGATTCGATTCCGGCGTCTTCGTCCCTATCAATACCAAATACCTTTGCGGGCCCTATATAGTTCGATGGAGCAGGGAGATTGATAATAAAACTCTCCGGAAACAGATCCTTTCCATATCGGTCTGTTTCTCCCTGAGGAAAAATAAAAATATTGGCAAAAGGAGTTGCGGTATAACCGACATAAGCAGTTTTTTCAAAACTATCCAGCAGTTGTCTGATCATTCCATTGATGGCTGTAACATCATAATCTTCCAGTATTTTTCCAGTTTCATCCAATGGGATTGGATTTGTATTGATAGAGGCGTTATCTGCTTCATCATCAATAACCAGAAAAGGCAAGCGCCTCACAATTTTCTTTCCAGTGTCGGTGTCCTTCTCTCCTCGCACACTTACTGCCCAGTTCAGAAGGTTTGATAGAACCGATTTGTTCTTCTTGACAACAAGAAGGACAGGATCTCCACCTCCCGGAACCACGCCAACCTGAATTGCAACTTTTTTATTGAAATCACCGTTATCAGCATTACTGGTCAGCGAGTGAACTGTGAGAAACTCTTCTCCTGTGAGGCGTCCAACTCCCATACGAAGGTTCTCCTGATTGAACGCCCTGTTCAATTGTGTATCAAAACCCAGAAATTCTTCATCAAGCCTTAGTTGGGTTTGACTCCTCAAACTTTTGTGCTGTCCAGCCAGAACAATTATGAGTTTATAACCGGCATCAACAGCTTTGCATATAAGACCGGTATAATTTGCTGTCTTTCCGGATTGAACTTGTCCAACCACCATACCTTTTCGATCCCATTTTCCCACTCTTTGGGGATCTTCCAATCTTTCAAGAATCTGATCGGTGAATTCTCCAAGCTTTGTGACGGTTTTATCACTCCATCCTTTTTCCTCTTCAAGATATCGCTCGTAACGTTTCCAGAACTTCCACTGTATCTGACTCCTGCGATCTGGAAGCCATGGTTTATGATCCACCTGATATTCCAAAAAGGTGCCCTTTCCAATCCAGACATTACACCTGCTTTCTATATCTCTGACAAGGGTTTCCCAATCTATACTATGTTGATTTTCTCCAGATACCATATCACGAATTTTATTAATTTTTTCATGAATTATTTCACTGTTAATTTTTTGTTCACCTTTCAGCATGACCATTACAAGCTGTCTTGCTTTATCATAATCTATCATATTAGATCTCCTGTTTTGATTCAAAAAAACTTACAACAAGCTCTGGATAATGATAAAACGGCTCCATCACAGCAAGTCTGTTCTGGGCATCTTGGACAGTCAAACCTGAAGCCAGAAGTGACTTATAAACTTCTGTCATGACATCGACAAGTTCATTCGATGGCAGTTTCTCAAAAGGTTTGATCTGTTTGTCTGGATTTTCTGAATTATCCATTGCAATCATGGGACTTGGAACGGTTTCTTCAATCAGTCGTATCAGTGCTCGTATTGTTGGATTATATTCATCAGGATTATCCAGTACTTCTTTGATCAATGGATGCTGCCTGTTTAGTGAGTAGAATATCTTCCCATGCCTGACTTTTTTTTCCCACACGAAAACAAAATTTGAAGCACTGGCTCTGGCTATTATTTTTCCTCTGTGGCGGTATATCTCTGCCGCCTTTTCCCTTGTTAATCTTGCAATACGCTTTAAATCATCCCGAAGAAACGCTGGTGGACGAGCAATTGATTTCCTCACATCGATTTCCCATTGAATATCCATCGAATTGGGTATGTCTATTTGAATACGCGCAAGTTTGTAGTGCTCCTCTTTTTTAAACCCCAGTCCAAGCCAGCTTCCTGCAACTATTAATCTTTCTTTCCTGTAGACATAGAAACCCTGCTGAGCATTCCAGCCTTTCGGCCCAGCAGCATAGTTATGAGTTTCATCATCTATTTTTGAATGATGTGGAAGGACATATGGATTCACAACGATCTTCTTGGTAATATCAAGGCTTTCCTCATTGAGTAACTGAGTTGCCTTTTTATTCTTTAGAAAAGGATCCCATGGCTCTAACGTCCTTTCATTAATCCATATTTTGAGTCTGCCCCGTTCCAGAAATCTGTGGAAAACCATCGCAAGATGATACTTAACACTATCAATGCGTTCGAGGAATAACCTGTGATCTTTTCCATTGTCAACTCTTGTGCCACTGACAATTCGATCAATATTTTCCCACAAAACAACGGTACCATTTTCCATCTTTTCCAAATCTGAAAAATAACTATCTGCATTTTTTCCGGTGATTTTCAATAGACGCCATTCTCCCGTTTTGACAACCTGATCTATATCCCAGCAACGTATGGCAATGTTCTGTCCTGCTGATTTTGTAGCCACTGTAAGTCTCCTGCATTGGGAAAAAGAAGCGGTTTTCAGACCAAGACCAAATCTGCCGAGATCCTCCGGATCCCTCTCCTCAAGAGGATTCCTACTACCTAGTCGCATGGCATTTATTAACTCATCTTCGTTCATTCCGCAGCCGTCATCTTTTAGGGAGAAGGTCGAATTTTCCCCATTCCAATAAAATTTCAGCCAGACATTTTTTGCCCCCGCATATATGCTGTTATCGATAAGGTCGGAAATTGAGGTCGGTAGGTCGTATCCAAAAGCGCGCAGTGATTCTATCATTGCTCCTGCATCTGGTGCAGCGATGTCAAAATCGTAAGAATCTGTTTTTGTCATACAAATCAATCAAGTCACTTTTGTTCTATAAAAACAACAAATATTATTGATCGAGCACAAATCATGTTTTGGATCTTTAGCTGTGCATACGAGAGCCGCAAAATCAATCATAGATAATGACAGTCTCTTTGGTTCCTCACAGGCAACAATATCCTGCATAATTGTATAAAATTTTTTACTTCTTCTTGATGAATCGGTAATTTTTATTCCAAAAATACGGCCAATCACCCTGACAGTATTTGTATCAAGAAGAGGTTCCGGCCGATTATATCCAAAACAAAGTATTGCAGATGCTATGTAATGCCCAACACCAGGAAACTCCATAAGTTTCTTTTTTTCAAGAGGGAGAGTACCGTTATATTTTTCCACCACCTCTTCTGCCAGCAGATATAAAAGATCAGATCGCCAGAAAAGACCGAGGGGTTGTATTTCAGTCCTGATATTTTTAGAACCAGCCCTGACAATTGATGAAAAATCTGGAAACTCTTCAATGAATTTTTCATAAACTGGTTTCACTTGGTCTGCATTCGTTCTATGAAGCATGATTTCAGCGATAATTATTTTATAAGGATCATTTGTATTTCTCCATGGAAAATCTCTGAGGTTCTTATTACCCCATTCCAAGATTCCATTCCTGATTTCCACCACAGTATTTCTGTAGGTTTTTTCATCCAGATCACATAAAAGAGATTTCATTAAATCCCTTCGAACATCTTTCTTATTTCCATGCCAATTGCCTCTGCCATAAGAGGAGGTACTGCATTTCCTATCTGGACATACCGGGATGTTCTCGGTCCTTCAAATTTGTAATTGTCTGGAAAGGATTGAATTCGAGCAACTTCTCTAACTGTAAGGGATCTTGCCTGATTAATATCGGGATGAATATAATAGTGACCGTCCTTCGAAATATGCGCCACAACCGTATGAGCATAGGGGAGATCTCCAGCTACAACTTTAAATCTATCCTCAAATGATTTCTGGTTTTTATGTGTTTTTAAGTGTTCAGGCAAGTCTGGATACTTGAGCCTCTTTTCACCATTCTCCCATGCTATTATTGCGCGTCTATAAATTTCCCGGTCTCTTTCATTATGTTTTCTGGCATTATGTTGAATTAGAACATCCCTTTTATCTCTTATTCCTGATTCTCTGAGATATCTGGTGGGTTGTTTTAGATAATGCTGCGCTTCCTCACAACCTCCACCCGGTTGCAGTGCTGGCAGATCTCCAAGCAAATTACTGATATTAAAACTATGTTCTTTTTTTGTAAACCTTGGATATTTGAATCCATTCTCAGAATGCCAGCCCATTAAAATAACACGTTTTCTTTTCTGAAGCACAAAAAAATCGGATGCATCCAGTATTTCTGGTTCAGGTTCCATCACATATCCCATACTGCAAATTTGTCTTATCATATCATGGAATATATCCCCTTTCTTTGCAGTAAGAATTCCAGGAACATTTTCGAATATAAAAAAATCAGGTTTGAATGTCTTCAAAAAGGATATATAATGGTGATATAGGTAATTTCGTGGGTCTTCTTTCATTCCATTGGGGTCTCTCGATCTACCCATGATCGAATATGCCTGACAGGGAGGTCCACCAATCATGATATCCACTTTTTGAACATGATCTTTTTTCATCCTTTCCCAAATTCCATTAATCAGTGATTTTTCTGTCTTTTCAGAAATCTCAACATTAAATACTCCTGAAGAAATATTTTTTGAGATTTCCTTAGTTTCTTCAAAAAGCATATCTCTGGTAATATTTCCCTTCAAATATTCATAATATATGTCCAGCATATCATTATTTTTCAGCGCGTGATAAAGAGCACGTGTTTCCAGAGTTTTTGAAGCGTATGTATCCTTTTCGATATGTGCTATGAAATTGAAACCATTTCTGAAAAATCCCTCAGATAAGCCTCCGGCTCCGGCAAACATATCCAGAACTGTAATTCCATTTTCAGTTACCATTTCGCTGTATCACCCCGCCTTCTTCAATATCCCCCTGCCCGCAATCACTCCTGTCGCCGCAGCATTCACAATATCCCTCGAAAGGCCGGCGCCGTCCCCGGCTGCGAACAGGTTCTTAACCGAGGATTCCATGTTCCTGTCCACAAGAACCTGCATGGAATAGAATTTCACCTCGGGCGCATACAAAAGCGTGGAATCGGATGCCACCCCGGGAATTATTTCATTTAAAACCTCAAGCCCTTCCCTTATATCAGTGACAATGCGGTGCGGGAGAGCCATGGAAATATCGCCCGGCGTCACGTCCTTAAGGGTATTAACCACAACATTCTTCCTGAGCCTCGCTTCGGTACTGCGCCTGCCGCGCCGCAGATCACCCATCCTCTGAAGCACAGGCTTTCCCCCGCCGATTGTGGTTGCAAGCTTCGCAATCGACCGCCCGTAGCGCACGGTATTCTCAATGGGTTCGGTAAGCTCCACCCTGACAATAAAAGCAAAATTCGTGTTCTCAGATTCCATATTTGTCATGGAATGCCCGTTAGTAGCTATGAAATCCTCATACTCTTCCTTGACCACAAAACCATGCTCGTTCGTGCAGAATGTCCTGACAAAATCATCATAGGTCTTGGTCTGGATATGGAATTTCGGGTCACGGTTAATCTTCGTTATCGGGTCCATCACGATTGCCGGGACTTCCACCCTGACACCAACGTCAATGGGTGCGTATTTCGCCCCGATTTTGTGTTTCTGGATAATCTCATCTATCCATTTCGCCCCGACCCTTCCGGGCGCTATTATCGTGAACCTGGAGTGTAACTCCGTCCCGTCCTGCAATACCACACCGCTGCATGTATCATTTTCGATAATCAGGTCTGATACCTTCGTATCAAGCAGGAATTCAATGCCCCTTTCCTTCAAATCCTTTTCAAAATTACCAATAACCCTTGGCGCATTGTCAGACCCCATGTGCCTCTGGATTATCTCGATGAACCTTGCTCCCACAGCAGCGGCACGGCGTTTTAACTGCTCGACTTCGTCGCCTTTGGGAATGTATAACTGCTCCGGCGCGCCGTATCTCACGAATACCTTGTCCACATGGTCAACCAGTTCCCAGGCATATTCAGGGTCGCCGGTCTGCTCTGCAAGGTCTCCGCCTATATCGGGGCGAAGGTTGAGCGTCCCGTCCGAATACGTCCCTGCGCCTCCCACGCCGCACATGATATCACACGGGTCGCAATGTGTACAGACGCCGCGGCGCTTCATCTTGCATTCGCGCTCATCTATGTCGCGTCCCATATCAATGATAAGCACATTCATTTTTCCTGCAAGTTCATCTGCAGCGAACATGCCGGCAGGTCCCGCGCCTACGATTATCACGTCATATTCTTTCTTTTGCGTCATGAGATTACCTCGGAGAGTAGCTCCTTGTCCTTTGCCACCCTGATCTCGCGGGCAATACGCCGTCCCATCGAGAGTTTCTCATCCACCAAATCAGAATACGGAGAACCGGAGATGAACAGGTTGGTTCCTGCAACGATGCGAGCAGATATCTCAAACACTTTCAATTCAAGCGAATCGGTCACAACGGCTTCAAGGCAGAATGGCCCTATCATTCCTCCGAACAGCTCAAGCGATTTCTCAACTACCTTTTCCCCCATATCGAATATTCTGGGGAGAAGCGATTCCCTCACTATGAGGGGAATGTTGCCCGTCACTACAAACGTGGGGTAAATACCGGCTTCAGCAAGCTCTGTCGGTGAGCCTATCCTGAAAATCTCATCAGCGTTTGACTCCACGCGCCTGTCTATACCCAGGAGTTCAAGCGTGCCTTTACTCAATGCGTAGCCGTCGGATTTAATTGGTGAATAAAAATAATGCATGTAATAACGCGTTCCAAGAACGAATTCCTGTATCGTGAATTTTTCAGCCGGATTTATCCTTTTCTTGAAGTCTGAGTAATTTTTCACGACGAAAAACCCCATCCCGCCTTTAGCGCCGTAATACTTCACCATCATGGGTGAATCAATATCTTCAGGGTTCTTTATCTGGCGGGGCATTTTTATGCCTGCGGCTTCAAGCCAGTTGCGGCTCATTTCCCGGTCTGATTCCCATTCAAGAACCCTGCGGTTGCCGTACGTGGGCAGGCGCAACTTCTGGAAATTATCAGCTCCGAGATATTCAACAAACGACCCGTGCGGGATAATTATGGCGTTTTTGGATGCAAGCTCATCCGATTTTGAAAGGATTTCCTTGTAATCCTTCACTATAAAAAATTCATCGGGTTTTGCTTTCGGGAAAGCGTCATAGAATTTTGGAGGCGCGCCCATGCAGATACCGATGGTCTTAAAGCCCTCTTTTCTTGCCCCGTCAAAAATCTGGAGGCTGCTGTGCGAGCAGACCGTGGCTATCGAAAGAGCATCCTTGTCATAACCCTCTAAAATATCAAGAATTTCCTGTTTCTTAATCATTAAGCACCTACGTAGTGCAACAGGTATATATTTTACTGGGTTAATTAATCTTTTGGAAAGTGCTGATTCCAATGTTTTTTATTATGTCACCCTCAAGCCTGATGTTAAAAATAACACCAATATCCCCAAAGACAGGTTAGTTTTTACAAGTATCAATATTGTATCAGGCTTTGGCGCAAAAGGCGCCAACTTCTCGGAAAGAACGAAACTGACCCAGGCAACAACTAAAATCATTATTGAAGTCACAATGTGTTTACCCAGTAAAACAATTCCATACGTCGCAGGAATGTTATCAGAAGCTATTCGGTTGTAGTAAATCGAAATGCCGGTCAGTACGAGCACCGCGATGCACAGCCATGCGAAAATTATGAAACGCTTCAATACCATAGTTCCAAGCACTGGACGCTGGTTTTGGTCAATTACTATCATTGAAGGGCGAAGTACCAGTAAATTGAATGCCATTCCGCCAATCCACATTACAGTTGCCAGATAATGCAGCCAGAGCGTAATGATGTTTATTATTTCCATTTTATCACCTCTTTTATTTGAATAAAATACTGCCCCAATCTAAAACAGGGGCATATACATTTTAGGTTTTTTTCAAGATTTGTTCGTGTTCTTCGCTAACTGTTTCTTTATTTCTACTCTTTGTGTTATCATTCATTTGCTGTTCTTTATTTGTAGTAATGGGAAGGCATTGTCGGCACATCTTTTTCACCTCCTTTTATATTGTTACTTCAGTTAATAAAGTATTTAAACTATCAAGTTTAAAGTTAAATAGCTGCTATTGAAAATGGAAGTCGCTATGCAAAAAGAAAGTAAAAGATGTACAGAGTATGAGGACGATATATGTTTGTGTTCTATTGAAGGTATCATGGGCATCCTCAGTAAAAAATGGGCACTGCTGATTATCAGTGCAATAGGAAATAACCAGAAATTGCGCTATAATGAACTTGAAAAAAAGCTGGGTGAAATAAGTCCAAAAACATTAGCAGATAGATTAAAGGAACTGGAGAGTGCGAACATAATAAAAAGAGAAGCGTTTGCCGAAATACCTCCGAGAGTAGAGTACTCGCTCACAAAAGAAGGAATGGAATTGAGAAACACTAT
This sequence comes from Candidatus Methanoperedens sp., assembly GCA_027460615.1. GTDB lineage: Archaea > Halobacteriota > Methanosarcinia > Methanosarcinales > Methanoperedenaceae > Methanoperedens. The sequence goes on along the minus strand of JAPZAO010000205.1, from coordinate 3,019 downwards.
AACGCCTCTTATGAGATGGGCTTCGCTGAGAGATAAGTAATTGAGTTCCTGCAAGTTCTATTTGATAAGTTTTTACTTTAATTTTTTCACTATTATTTCAGGGAATATCGCGTGAGTAACGCAATAGTAACCCGGGCATCGCTCCTTTGCAATTTCATTCAGTTGCTCAAGCTTTTCGATGCTTGCGTTCGAATCAACAAGCATCTCCCATTTCAGGTGCTCAAGAATCGGGTTTTGCGTGACTCCAAATGCTCCGGTCAAATCCATGTTCGCGGTAGCTTTTATCCTGAAGCTGCGAAGCACAATTCCTTCCATGGCAGCCCACTTCGCAAAGGTGGCGGCATAGCAGGCAATTAATCCGTAAATGCAGTACTGCACAGGGTTAGGAGCAGTTCCACCACCTCCAAGAATCAGCGTCTCATCAGATTGAAGGGTAATCTCTCCTCCCTTTTCTGTTTTTATCTTTGATTCAAACTGGGGACCTGTTTTGCCTATCCTCCATTCACCCTCTATCTCCATGATTTTCTTGCCACTGGCAGGGTCTTTTCTTGCTTTTTCAACTGTTTCCTTGAATTTTTCCACATCTACACGATTTACTATCATTTTTTCACCTTTTTAACCAAATACTAAAACCTTGTCAGATTCTTCGACTATATGGAGCATATCATGCATAGTAGAGATCGGGCAAACCTCGCTCCCTTTCATCTGCCTTATTTTCAGGCAGGTTCCGCATGCAAAAATCTGACCTTTATGCTCTACAAACAATCCTATCTGTTCCTGAACTTTGAATTTTTCATCCTGAATATTTTCACTCTCAACACCTTTACCCAGAAGAAACACTTTTACCTCGTGCTCCATAAGTAAAGAAGTAGTGCCGAATCTAAAGGCATTCCACACTGTTTCCGGCTCGTTTGTGTTTATTATTATTCCAAACTTCATAACATCCTCTTTGCTAACTTTTCATTCTCCTTTAATTGTTCCAGAAGAACTTCCCTCATCAAATCGCATGCCTGCAAGATTTTCGGATTTCCGATTTTGTAATAAATATTTGCTCCATTCCTTCTTGTGGTAACAACGTTATTCTGTCTCAAGACTGTGAGATGCTGCGAGACGTTTGCCTGCGGCACATCAGCCAGTTCGGTAAGCTCGTTTACAGTTTTCTCTCCATCTCTGAGAAGGCTTATTATTTCCAGTCTTTTGGGATTTGTAAAGACCTTACATATCTCTGCATGCATTTCAAAGATTTTCTTGTCCATTTTATGTACTCCAGTTCATATTTTACCCCGTCAGTTCCTTCTCCATCTCAAGGTACTGCTCTCTTGTTATTTCGCCCCTAGCATATCGTTTTTTCAGGATTGTAAGCGCTGATTCAGGTGTTTCTTCTGATTTCTTATTGTCGGCATTTATAAGTGAAATCACAAGCCAGATTATTGCTCCCCAGAATAATACCATTATGATGACTCCAAAACCCATCATAGCTCCGAAACCCATGCCGAAACCAATCATTCCGCCTCCGGAAAACAACAGGATTACTGCCACAAGTAGCGCGATGAGTATCCACAACGTTGAATCTTTATTGCTCATTCTTTATACCTCTTCACTTTATATTATTTCTTCGCGATGTTTGCAAAGTTCTTCATTTCGAAACCTGCCTTGGCACCAATAAAGACGCCGGCGGCGATATGCGTGTAGCATCCAATGATCAACGGTCCGGTCGCAAGCAGGATGACCTCCGGATCAATTCGCACGTGCGAGCCAATCGAAATATTTTCAATGCCAACGAGCGTTACACGTTCATGAATCATCACGTCATGCCCCAAAGATTTGAAGGGCATGCTGGCGAGTGCTTCAGGAGTGAGATAGTCAGCGCGATAGTTTGTCATCTAAATCCCTGGCGTCGTAACGAAACATACCGCTATGTGCGCCTTCCTGAGGACATCGCTGCGCGCGCAAGCTGGCTCCGCTCTGGCGACTTTGCAGACCGCGTGAAGACCAAAGGGTGCCATGTGTTGACGGAAGTCGCAAAGGAAATTGACAGCCACGAATTCCGCATCGGCTGCGATCGTTCCGACAATAACGGCCAGCTTCGCCAGCGCTTGCGAGCACTCCGCCGAACATTCAGCCTGCCGGCGGGTTCATGCAGCGTCTGAGGCGATACCTAAGGAACATTAGACTCGCAAAGCGGGCTGGGTTGTCGCGCAGCGATCTCAACGCGGTCATCGCTTCGGCGATGTTCGACGAACGTTTTTACTTGACGACGTATCCGGATATCGCGGCAGCAGGGGCAGACCCGTTCGAGCACTATCTCGTCTTCGGTCGATTTGAAAACCGCAAGCCGTCCGCGATCTTCGATCCCGTTGTCTATGCCGAGGCAAATCCCGAGGTTGCCACTTCGGGTATGGAGCCCTTCCTCCACTACGCGTTGGTTGGGCGGGCAGCGGGTGCGCCGCTATCGAAGGCCGAAGTGACCTTGATGAGGCCGGCGTTCGACTCAAGCGCTGGGAGCCTCCGAGTCGTGCTGAGGACACCCAGCGAGGCGATGAAACCGCTCAAGGTGTGTGTCTACACGGCCGTGTTTGCCGGCTACGACAGGATACTCGAGCACGTACCACAGACCGTAGATTGCGACTTCATAGTCTTCACTGACGATGTATCGGCCGTGCCCGTTGGTCAGCTGCGCGGCATCATCAAGAACAATCCCGGCGATCAGTTGTCACCATTGCTTAAAAACGGCTGGCTCCGTGTGTTTCCTTTCGATATTCGGGAGTTGAACGACTACGAGATCCTGATCTATATCGATGCCAACGTCCGTATACGCGATCCTTCGTTCGTGGAGCAGATTTTGAGGCGCTGCGAAGAAACGCGCGATTTTGACTTGATGCTCAGCGCGCACCCCTGGAACATATGTCTTTACGGGAGGCCCGTGATTCCCAGAAGATTGCCAAGTACAAAAATACGGATCTGGAAGGTCAGGTCGCGTCGTATCGCCGTGAGGGTTTTCCCGCCGACGCCGGTCTAT
>JAPZAO010000204.1 GCA_027460615.1 Candidatus Methanoperedens sp. | reverse complement strand
AATCGACTGGCATAAAAAATATAAAGCAGCCTTTTGCAAATAGCTTATGCCATCAGTTATTTTAATAAAATATAGGTTATTGTACCTTCATTGAACTACCGAATTGTATTATTCGGATTCCATTAACCTTTTTTCTAACTTTGGTCGTGTTCTTTTATATGTTAGAGAGACTGGTCAAATTAGAAAAATGATTTTTTAAGGTAATTGGATTCTCTCAATTAGCGATGCAAAAGTAACAGTTACAGTTAATAATCTTGATTCTGTAGGAGGAACTTTTAAATTATGGGTAGGTTTAGTTCTACCAGATGGAAATAAAATTGGTCAAGAAGTAAGTAATTATGTATATCCATCACAATCCTCGGATTTTACATATACCGCAAATTCTGAGGCGTCTAGCTGTACTTATGATGTTCTAACTATCCCAACAAAAACAATAAGTGAATCTTTTACAAACTATCGTGATATCCAAAAATCCAGAACAGTAACAAAATACCGAACAGAAACAAACTATAGAGACGTTGTAAAAACTCGTCCTGCACAGCATTATGTTACTGCTTATACTCAGAAAACAGTTATGATGTTCCAAAGGATTCTTGGGTGGTACTGATTCATAATTTACTATTTTTTTTTATTAAAAATTCGTCATTTATCTTCTTATTAAAAAATTGCGCGGCATTTCCCCGGTTCACCGCAATCTCAAGAAACCCGTGGCTTCCAATCATTGCAACAGGTTCACCCTTTCTGCAAAACCCGTATGATTTATGGAATAAAACCCGGACATTCTGGATATCCAGTACATCCCCGAATTGGAAATCCACCATATCCGAGGATATGTTTGTGACAAGATTTCCGAACTGGTCAATGAATATAATCCTGCCTTGAAGTGAGCCGTCCTTTTTCAATCCCTTGCCAAAATCAAGGTCCACATAGTCAAAAATCTGTTTCCCCACAACGCTTATGTCCAGCCCTTTTGAGATATGCGCTCCCACAGGCGCAAAAATATCCCTGCCGTGGAAAGTACTGGAAACCTGTTTTCGAAACAGGTTCGTGTTTGTAATCTCATAAACCTTAAAATAACCCAGGCTTTTCGCTGCAGGTAACAGGAGGCCGTTATTGGGGCCTATGAAATAATGGATTCCGTGAAAATCCGAATCCGCCCTGATCGCAATAGCCCGCCGCTGCGTTCCGACCCCGGGGTCAACTACTGCAATATGTACCGTGTCGGATGGAAAAGACCTTGCACTTATCATTAATATGAACGCACCGCTGCGTACGTCATGAGCCGGCACGGAATGGGAGATATCAACAATAGTGGCTGACCGGTTTATGCTGTAAATCGCGCCCTTCATCGAGGCGGGATAGACATCCCCGAAATCTGAAAGCAGGGTAATTACCATAATCCAAGAAACATTTAATACCTGTCAAACTATAAAACCCGCTGTCAATTCGTGGACTCGTGGGGTAGCCAGGATATCCTAGCGGGCTTCGAACCCGCGGACCCGCGTTCGAATCGCGGCGAGTCCGTCCTTATTAATTATAAATAGATAAGTTGATTTACTATATGATATTAAAGAAGGTGAGTAAATGTTTAGGGAATTTCGTATCGGAAATGGAAAAATTATTCAAGGCGACTGTTTAGAAGTTCTCAAAACTTGTCTGATAATGAAATAGTTTTAGCTCACTTCACCACCCTATTTAAATGCTACAAGGACAGGAAAAACAAGTTCAAAATTGCCGGAAAAATCACCAAGACGAGAACATTATCCAGAGCATTATACATATTAGAAATGGATTTAAACAACTTGGATGAGAGTATGAAAGAGTTTTGTACCACAGTTCATTATATCTTCAGTAAATCTGAATTTCTATAACCTATTTGATCTAAAATTTCCCGTTTCAGGAACAATTCAGCTCGCTGCGATTCCAATCTCTCCTGCAAGATACCTTCTATGCCTGGCCTGCTCAGAATGTGATGACAGGCATGGCACGATGTGGCATAGCTGTTTTGTAAGAAATCATCATGTCTCTCCTCAGCCAGCGCTGTAGCCAAATGGCAGGGGCCATTTCCTACCGCCAGCGCGTTAAAAATCGGATTCCACTCTGCCCTCTCGATGATCGAATCCAGTCGCTCCTCCCTCAGATTCCCGGCAGTAAGGGCATCAACTGTAAACCCAGCGCCGCAACACAGATGCACTATACCCTCAGGCCGGATGATTAGTGACTTGAGCAGCGTACAGTAGTTCGACGGCACACCCGGATGCAGCGGGAAGTCACTGTTAGGGAGCATTATCGCAGCCATTCCAACAGGCGTGCAGGGAGCTTCCGCTGCTACTAGATTGTCCCCTTCAGAAACTCCTAGAGCTTCTAAATAATAGCTTAGCTTGTTGCTCGATGCCGTAACCACGCACACTAACGTGCAATGGATCCCTAACGACTTCGCAGCACTCAAACAGTTCTGTACCCGCTTCAACGGAACCCATTCCTGGTGGAAATCGTCAACGCTCACTAACAACCGCCGCAAACCTAGGTCATAAAGAGATCGCAATGTAGTTTCAGCCTTCCTCGGCGTCACAGCCCAAAAAGCATTAGTGGAGGCCGCAGAAGGCAGTTCGTAATTTTTGCTAGCATACTGGATCACTGTTTTCATTTCGTTCATATAGAGAAAAGGCTCACCCCCACTTAAACCAATGAGCATCAAGCTGCCTAGTGCATATGCCTGATCGACCCAGAAACAGGCATCCTCTATGCTCATGCGAGGCCCATTGTTAAGCATCTTGCCCCATAGACAAGATCGGCACTTGGCGTTACACCGGTACCCCAGAATCAAACCTAAAGTCGTGAATACCACTTTCAACCTCTTTCTTCTGCAATCTGTGGTGATGTTTCTGCAGTGGATAATGAGACAAACCTGATGGGGACTTGGCAATAGTGGCGCAGGTAGAAGGCCAATATCTCATCTCTGGTGTGACCCAAATCAAAGTCGACACGACCCGTTGCTATTTGATCGCTGGCAAACGCATAGAAGTCGAGGAGAAACTGGTCTAGCCTCTGTCCTGCCATGGGACCACCCCCCAACCCTCGAGAGTCAGCCCAATCGCGCCATTCAAGGTAGAGATCCCACAAGTTGCGATTTTTCGTCAGCAAGTGAAGTATTGTACCCCGCATCACCGAACATGGCCCATGTATGAAGATGTCGAGTCCACGCAGTAGTTGCCGGGGCAACTCATCGGTTTCGAAGTAGTAGAAGCTGCTGAACAGCCGAGGGTATCTCCGGAACCAATCAGGCTCCAGAAATTTGTAGGAAACGCCGACGATATCCGAGTAGTAGCCATCGAAGCGCAATCGTTCCATATAGCGGTCATAGTCCAATGTGCCTATTTGTGGTGCTAGGATATGGAGCTGGACATCCACTCCAGGTCGCAAGAGTAGCGCTTGAATTATATCCATTGTCTGGCTCAAGTCTTCTTTGGTCTCGGTGGGAAAGCCAGCTATAAATGATAATGTAGTGCTCATCTTCGCATCTATGGTCGCATCAACTGTCGATAGTACCTTTTCGAGCCTAAGATTCTTTCGGATATGCCGCTGCATGCGCCGCGACCCCGTTTCCACTCCATAGAAAATAGCCCGGCAGCCTGCATCGGCCATGTGGCGCAGGAGTTGTAAATCGACCGTATCGACTCGTGCACTGCACGACCATGTGACTTCCAGCTTTTCCGCTTGAAGCCGATCGCAAAAGGCATGCAGCCATTGTGGGTTAGCAGTGAATATATCATGCATAAAGGTAAAACAAGTAGCGTTGTACTCCTGTTTAAGCAACCACATCTCTTGGATAATGCGTTCAATTGACTTAAGACGGAACTGTCGTCGCCAGAACTTGGAAGTTGAACAGAAGCTGCATGAAAAAGGACATCCACGACCGATATCGATAGCAGAAGCACCACCCGTTCCATAGGGAAAAATATGGTATGCCGGTATTGGAAGCGAATCCATGTCGCTCAATAAAGGCGCGTCGGGATTGCGGACGACGCGACCTTTGACCCTGTGAGTCAGACCCAGCACTTTGGCAGGGACTTGCCCACGAAAAAGGTCATCAATTAGCCGGGGTAGAGTTTCCTCCGCCTCACCCCGTAACACCATATCGACGAAGGGGAAGGCTTCCAAGGTCTCAACGTCTACAACCGATGCTTGAGGGCCGCCGAAGATTATGGGCACTTCGGGAAGCCGTGCCTTGACGGCTTCTGCCATGCGAAGGGCAATATGATAGGAGTTGCACATAGTGGAAAACCCTACCACATGCGGTGATAAATTCTCAATCCGGGTGGCAATGTTCGTGTAAAAGTCCTCATCAAAGGAAATCTCATCTTTCAACAAGGCATAGTTGAAATCGAATAGTGACACCTGATGCCCAACTTTCTCGAGCACTGCGGCAAGGGATAGCAAGCCAAGAGGTGGCGAAAGTTCCCTCGGCTCGCAGTCGCTATACCAACTACCCATATTCAGATTACTGACAAAACATATACGCATGATTACACCCCTTATATAGCCAAGTTCGTCTATCAATCCAACATGATTCTTTATAAGCGAACCCCATTTGTCTTTACTTCTATAGCCGGGTAAACACAATATGCACTATATGTATGTAAGAGAACCAAACCCAAAGTATACAGGAACACCGAGAAGGAACAATCTACCTTTCTTTCGCCTCGACATCCTGTAGCCTTGGGACCATCTACACATCCGTTACCGCCGAGCCTCAAAGTTCACAGTGTCGCTCATACTAATTTGCTCACGATTCTCTAAAGCACTTATTACTATGATGATACTGGCCCTACTGCGCCCCATGGTGAGGGGTATGGTCTCTTCACGAGACAATTTTGTCTTCGCCACCATTTGAGGATCAATATCTATTTTCTTAAGAGCCGCTCGCCAGTCCTTCTTTAAAAGCTCCCGAAAATTGGGATCTTCGCGGAGCGTTTTAAAAAGTACATCTCTTTGCTCCGTTTTCAATACTTCCTCTTTTTTTTCCATTGGATTTCACCTCCTTTCTCTTTTGAAATATATCATCGTCAGCTTTGCTGACTGTCTAATGGGGTTTTATTAGCGCTACCACCTCACAATCACAAATCGTGATTTTGCAAATCCCCATCTTTTATATTATGAGGCTTCCCCATATATAAATTTTTTGTAGAGTAGATATTGTCTGTTGAGTACGATTATTATTTCGCTTCTTATCAAAAGATTTTTCCATGTTATTCACTCCAAGAAAAAAACAACCCCAAAACAGCGGCAATCGGCCTCTTTCTAATAAAAGCCACCCCCGGATTCTCGCCATTCATATAATCCAGTGAGCCGTGTATCCTGCCTTATATCAATTCAAGAATTCCTGCAACGAACCGTACCTCCACCTGTGTTTATCGTATTCGTACCAGAATCGCTCCAGCTTCCCGTTAGTTTGTGGATTATTCCTCCTTGAAGGAATATGCCTGATTGACTGTGATATGAGATACTTCTCAAACTCAGATGTTCCTTCATTTTTGTTGGAATAAAATTGTGTCCCTCGATCGGTATTGACGTGTCTTATCAGTATATTCTGATCAAATGCTGTCGCCTGTGCGTTCTTGAAAGTCTCGATACTATGTTCACTTGTCGCTTCTTTGAACTCGCCTCCTGCAAGTGCATATCTGGAGGCATCATCCAGCCACACGATCACATGAGGGTGAGATTCGGACGTTCTATGCCAATCACCATGAACAAGACTTCCTGACCGCTTTCTCTGGTATCGGCACCATTTACGCTTTTTCTGTTTTTTCGGGTCAGGAATGGTCAAATTATTGTCTATAATATACTTGTTTATCTTATTATGAAGAATTTTATGACCTTTCGCTTTCAAGTCATAATATAGCAGCTTGGCACCAACTCTTTCTTCATTCCATGCCTTCCGTATTATTTCTTTATCTTTTTCTGAAAGTTCTGTTTTGGGTCGGCGTGTTGAGATCAATCCGGGTATTTCTCCTGTGTCTTTGTATCTTTCCTCAATTGTTGAACTCTTCTTTGTGAGATTTTATACATTAATGAAATACTCTTTGTCGTTTCATCTTTCTGAATCTCTGCCATTTTATGTTTTTATCTGTGAGTTTGGCCATCGGCTCGCCAGAAGCCAAACGAAATAATATCCGTACTCTACATTGAAAATAAGCCGCAAGATGGGGATAGGTGTACTTTCCTATGCGTTAAAAAAAGAGAAAAATTCCGGTAAGAACCGGAATAACATACTTATCTTGTGAAATACCAGAGCAGAATCAGTAATATTAAAAGGATTATACCGATCCAGATATAAGTATTGCTGGACTTTTCTTCTACTTTGGGCTGCGGCTTGGGCGGTTCCACCCTCGGAGCGGGCTTTGGTTTTGGCGGTTCAGGTTTTGGCTCAGGCTTTGGTTCTTCAACCACGACCTCTTCCACTTTTACCTTTCCGGATACGAATGGACTCTCAACGCCGGTCAGGACAGCCATTACACGAACTTTTCCTGTAAGGTTATTATCCACTTTTGCGCCCCAGATAATCCTCTTGGTATTCGGGACCTTATCCATTATCATTTCGCCAGTGACCGCGACTTCTTCCAGTGTCAGGTCTTCGCCTCCGACGATATGGATAAGAACTCCATAGCTTGCTGATATATCAGTTACATCAAGCAACGGGGTACTGATTGCCTGTGCCACGGCTTTGCTTACCCTGTCTGCGCCGTCCCCTTCACCAATACCGATTGACGATACTCCGCCGCGCTCCATGACAGCGCGAAGATCTGCGTAATCAAGGTTTACAAGGCTTGGCTGGGTTATGGTATCTGTAAGGTTCTTTACAAATGCTCCAACAAGCGCATTTGCAACATTGAGGGCTTCTTTCAATGGGAGGTTGCCTGCAACTTCTCTTAACTTTGAGTTATCGATTATTACAACCGAATCACAGGATTGTGCTAGCAAATTGATGGCTTCTCTTGCTTTCTCCCTTCTTGACATCTCGATTGTAAATGGAATGGTCACGCATCCGATTGTAAGAGCACCGAGCTCGCGTGTCAGCTCAGCCACCACGGGTATAGCGCCGGTACCGGTTCCACCACCCAATCCGGCTACCAGGAATACGAGGTTTGTACCTTCAAGTTCGGCTTTCAGTTCCCCTATATTCTCTTTGGTTGCCTGGGCGCCCATCTCCGGGTAGCCTCCGCATCCGTGTCCTTTGCACAATTTTTCTCCAAGTAGAATCACTTTATCTGCTTTTTGAACATAAAGGTGATTCACATCGGTATTTGCGGCAATTATCCTTCCGCC
>JAPZAO010000203.1 GCA_027460615.1 Candidatus Methanoperedens sp. | reverse complement strand
GCACGGCTGTGACAGGAATCACTTAGCCCTCAAGCTCCCAAGGACTATAAAAGTCAGTTGCACCGGAGGCCCGATTCCTCCCCTCGGTACTTCTGCGCAGGTGGGAGCGGGGCAATCTTTTTTGTCCCTCGCTCCCTCAGTCTTATCTCAACCGGTTTGCTTTTCGTTCCTCCGATGCGGTTAGCGGCTTTGAGCGCTGCCTGTCGCGGCTGTTTCCCTGTGAAAACACTGGTCTCTGTCCCGTTTTTACTAATTAATACAAAATTCTTGGTTTCTGCCATATTCTAATCTCCTTGCAGCCCTTCATGCTGCTATCCTGAATACACGCTATCCATTCATAAAACTAATTCCCATGAATAAACATGCGGGAATCCTGTTCCCTTAAATTTAACGTTTTGCGGATATTATGACATCTGCATCTGTGCAGCCATCAGTGTATGTTCCATCAATATCGCAATGGTCATGGGTCCCACGCCTCCGGGCACGGGCGATATTAATTTCACCTTCGGCAGCACATCATCAAAATCAACATCCCCATACACCCTCTCGTCCTGCCACGTAATTCCCACATCGAATACGATTGCTCCCTCTTTCACCATGTCAGCTTTAATAAGCCCGCGCACGCCTGTTGCCACAATCAGGATATCCGCTGCTTTTGTATGGCTCTTGAGGTCTTTTGTATATACATGGCAAATCTTGACAGTAGCATTGCGGTTAAGCAGCATTATCGCAGCCGGTTTCCCTACCGCATTGCTGTGCCCGACCACTACCACTTCCTTACCCTGCGGGTCTATCTTGAATTCCTCAAGCGCCCGGATAATACCCTTGGGCGTGCATGGCACAAATCCTTCGCGCCCTATGAGCATTTTTCCCATGTTGAGCGGGTTAAAGCCGTCCACGTCTTTCTCTGGAGAGATGCGCATCATTATTGTGCGCTCATCAATATGTTTGGGAAGTGGAAGCTGCACGAGTATCCCGTGTATCTCAGGTCTTTTATTCAGGGTATCGATAAGCTCGGTTATTTCTTCCTGCCCTGCTTGCGCTGGAAACTTGTGGTCTTCCGATGCAATTCCCACGCGCTTGCACGCCCAGTGTTTGAGCTTGACGTACAACTTTGAAGGGGGATGCTCTCCCACAAGTATTGTCGCAAGAGCTGGTTTGATGCCATATTCCTTTATGAATCCCTCAACTCCTTTTTTGACTTCTGCCTCGATATCCTGTGCAATTTTTCGCCCGTCAATGACACGCGGGTCTGTGACCTCAGGAAGCGGCTCCATCAATAAACCTCACTCGTATGGAATCGGGAACTGCCCGCAAAGGTCAAGGATAGTTCTCTTTACTTCTTTTAATTTTTCAGAATCATTCATATTCTGGAGGATTTCATTGATTGCCCATGCGATAGTCACCATTTCTTTTTCCTTCATACCCCGTGTGGTAACTGCGGGCGTGCCGATCCGTATGCCGCTTGTGATGAAAGGACTTTTTGTCTCAAAAGGTATGGTGTTCTTATTCAGGATTATCCCTGCTTCGCCAAGCCTTGCCTCGGCATCCTTTCCTGTAATGCCGGAAGATGTAAGGTCAACAAGCATGAGGTGATTATCCGTGCCTCCTGAAACAAGTTCGTTACCCCTTGATAGCAATTCAGATGCTATTTTCTTTGCATTTGCCACTATCTGCCTCTGGTATTCATTGAAATCCTTATTCATCGCTTCTTTGAATGCAACAGCTTTTGCAGCGATGACATGCATGAGAGGACCTCCCTGCATCCCCGGAAATACTGCTTTATCTATCTCTTTTGCGTATTCCGACTTACACATTATCATACCTCCGCGGGGACCTCTTAGCGTCTTGTGCGTGGTGGTAGTGACAAAATCAGCGTAAGGTACAGGGTCAGAATGTATGCCTGCTACGACCAGTCCGGCAATGTGAGCGATATCTGCAAGTAAAAGAGCATCAGCCTCATCGGCTATTTCCCTGAACCTTTTGAAATCAAGCTCGCGGGGATATGCGCTTGCGCCTGAAACGATAAGTTTTGGTTTGTGTTTTCTTGCAAGTTCGGACAGGGTATCGTAATCTATTGTCCTTGTTTCTTTTGAAACACCGTAAGGCACGATATTGAACAATTTTCCTGAAAAATTCACCGGACTGCCATGGGAAAGGTGCCCGCCATGAGATAAATCCATGCTCATGATCGTATCCCCGCACTTGAGCATGGCAAGGTAAACAGCCATGTTCGCCTGCGAACCCGAATGCGGCTGCACATTGACATGCTCAGCCTTGAAAAGTTTCTTTGCCCGCTCTATCGCAAGGTTCTCGGCCGCGTCCACAAATTCGCATCCGCCGTAATACCGCTTTCCAGGGTACCCTTCAGCATATTTATTCGTCATCACCGAGCCCTGCGCCTGCAGGACTGCGCGGCTTGCATAGTTCTCTGATGCGATGAGGTTAAGTTTATTCCTCTGTCTTTCTGTTTCGTGTTTTATTATTTCATAAATTTCAGGGTCGATTGTTTTTAATGGCATAATATTCCTTTTCCAGTGGTTTATGATGGTAAAATTTTTACTTTCCTTCCTTCTATTAGCAGCCGGTTTTCGATGAACAATTTCACGGCTTCGGGATAAATCTTGTGCTCCTGTTCAAGTATCCTGTCTGCAAGCGTCTCAGGCGTGTCGTTCTCTTTCACTTCCACGCACCTTTGCAGGATAATAGGACCGCCGTCAAGTGTTTCATCCACAAAATGGACGGTGCATCCTGCTACTTTCACACCGTGGTCAAACGCCTGTTTCTGCGCATGAAGACCCGTGAAAGCAGGCAGGAGCGCGGGATGTATGTTAAGTATGCGGTTCTTGTAAGCCATCAGTAATGTTTTTCCGAGTATCCTCATGTATCCCGCAAGAAGCAAAAGCTCTGCATCATGCGTTTTTAGAACCTCAAGAATCTCTATCTCGTATAATTCCTTTGATGCAAAATTTTCAGGATTGACAAAAACAGCATCGATTCCATGTTTTTTTGCGTGCAGAAGTGCGTACGCATCCCCCACATCGCTGACCACTACGGAAATCCGCGCTTTCAAATATCCGCTCCCGATACTGTCTATGATTGCCTGGAGGTTTGAGCCTCTTCCCGAAACAAGCACTGCTATGTTCGTCACGAGACGCCCATATACCTTCGGGAATATAATAGGTTTTGGTTTATTTGTGTTTATAAAATTCGGTTACTATATCGTTTGTGCAGTTGATTTGCGATTTTGCCATCCCCACTGGGCAATCCGGTTTATGTTTGTCACCGCAATGTAAACAGGCATTCTCAAGAGCACGCAGATAATCGATTTTAGATGGAATATGTTCTGTCAAACATTTCACCTCGTTTTTATGTAACAACGTAAAAACGAATAAACCTTTTGTTATGCAGTGCTTTGGCAATACCGCAATAAACCAATAAGATTTTAATACATCCTGTTGGTATTAAGTTGATTGATAATATGCCTTCCCCACTGAAATACGAAGATGACGAGTACAAATTATCTGCTATTAACACAAAAAATGAAGTCATAGATGTCGTGGTATGCAAGTGCAAGCATTGTAATGAAATCGTTCCGAAAGTCGGGATATGCAAGGACTGCAATACAGAATACGAACATAAGAACACAGTGGAAAATCCTGAAACCGGTTTTATCCATTTTATTTTTGAATGTTCCGGGTGCCCTCCCGCGAAAAGGAGAGCACAGAAAATAATCAAGATAAACGATGGCAATAACAAGAATTCAAGGGACGATTTGATAAAAAGCTTCCTTTAATCAATAAAAACCAGTTTAGCAGAATGCGGGATCAATCCTGACTCCTCTGCGCATCTCAACAGTTTTTCAACTGCTGCAACACCATCCCCGATTTCCAGCGTATAATCATTCACATAGAGCCTGATATGCTGGTCTATCACATCATCTTCCAGTTCCTGCGCATTGCTTTTGATATATTCACGCGCCTCTTCTGGATTCCGGTACGCATATTCTATGCTTTTTTTAATAAGGCTATCAATTTTGCGGATTGCTGCCGCTCCTAATTTTCTTTTTGCAAAAATACCGCCAAGAGGTATTGGCAGACCTGTTTCTTCCTCCCACCATTCCCCGAGATCAACGAGCTTTACAAGATTATATGAAGGATACGTGAACCTGCTTTCGTGGATGATTAAACCCGCGTCAACCGTTCCCAGACTGACCGCATTCATAATCCTGTCAAAGGGCATTTCGACGATATTCTTTATTTCAGGATTGAATAGCTGAAGGAGCACGTACGCTGTTGTCATCTTTCCCGGGATGGCAATGCTTTTTCGCGGGAGTTCTGCATATTGTATCTTTTTCTTAGCAACAATCAAAGGCCCGCAGCCCCTTCCAAGTGCGCTTCCCGAATGGAGAAGACAATAATCCTCTCTTAAAAAACCAAAAGCATGGAAGGAAGCCTTGGTAACGTCCAGTTCTTTATTAAAAGCCATCTTATTTAATGTTTCAACATCTCTCAGTATTTGAGAAAATTCGATATCCATATCAATTTTTTTATGGGCTAAAGCATAGAAAATAAATGTGTCATTGGGGCACGGGGAAAAGCCTAAAGAGATTTTTTCCATCATATCCTCTTAACAAGTTCGCTTACGACCTTATTGCAATTTGAAACCGCAAGCGTTATGTTCCATTTTTTTGGGTCACGGTTTTCAATGATATTACTTATGCCGCGTATTTCAACCACGGGTATCCCGTACATGGCGCAAATATGTGCCACTGCGGCCCCTTCCATATTTTCGCATGTCCCGTCAAAACGGTTCTTCAGGAGCTCTCCGCTTTCCCTGGTTCCCGAGCATTGCGATACCGTAATAAAATTGCCGTATTCCGTATTAAATCCGAGGTCGCCTGAAACTTTTACAGCAAGCTGTGACACTCTGCTATCCATCTGGAAAGTATTGAAATATTCTTTTTCATTTTTTAAAAGCGGAAAACCTATGAACTCCATGGATTTCCAGCCGTCTTCGGTCAATATCCCCTCCTCGGCATAGTTCTCACTTTGCGCAACCGCAATATCTCCTATCCGGGCATCTTTGTATGCGCCGCCGATGCCGAAAAGTATCATTAAATCCACATCGTAGTTTTCAAGCATCAGGGTCGCGGAGTTAGCCGCATTGACTTTGCCAACGCCGCAATGAGTAAAAACGATGGGTTTCCCATGCAGTTCTCCATCGGAAATTATTTTTAGCCCAGCATCCTGTTGCGGCCGTATTTCCCGCCTCAGTTCTCCTGTTTCAGGGGGTGTGGGCGCCATAAGTGCAAGATTCATATATTTTATAAATTTGGATTAAAGCTTTTATATTTATGGATAAAATTATCGGTTTGGATTTCTGCAGTGAATAATCAACTATGGTTAAGCCTGATTCACATATTCTTCACAATCCTGTTTATATAGAACACATTATAAGAACTAACTAATTTAAAAATGTTAACCATGAAGACCATTATACAAATCGTCACCATCATATTAGCACTTGCAGGCGCATTTCTTGTAGCAAATATTGCAGATGCCATGCGTGGAAAAATAGATAGCAAAGTGCTGGGAGCCAAAGTATTTCTTAACGAATCGTTCCTGAAGTATAATTGGATGATGATATTCATAGCATGTTTCTTATTTCTCATTATTGCCACAATAGATTTCCATGAAATGTTCGGAATATTTATAGCAGATAGTTCTTTAGAGCTTATCCGTGAAACAAGCCAGCTCGGCGTCCTGGCATGCATCGTCGTAGCAGAGTATAAATGGTTCAAACTGGTGCACCCTGCAAAACTTGACATGGAAAGCTCCGGCCAGTATTTCCGGAAATAACACGATACTGCATATTACTTTCGAAGGTAATATATATCGCAAGAAAATTAGTATGGATGATGGCACGAAAGCTGAATCCCAGGGACATGCTCATTCTAAGGAAACTTGCGCCTGAGCTTATTGAAACCACATGCGGGCATGCAGGTCATGAATTCAGGTCAGTGCTTCCCCCCGTGAGCCGGCACGTTTCAACATCCCCCGGGGATTTCAGGGAACGCCTCATGAAGCTCTCAGATGATGAATTGAACTATCTTACCAACCTGATTTTTGAAGGCATGGAGAGCCTCCACTGCGTAAAGAAAGAGCATGCTGATGCCCTCATCGAAGTAGTTGGCGCCCGCATCTCCAAAGTAAAAGCCACCGAACTGCTTGAACTTTATAAGTTCGTGGGTGATTGAAATGCCGCATGTAATGGAATTGTTCGGAAGAACTCGCGTTGTGGTGAAAGATGGAAAAGTGGTAGAGGTGGGTGAACCAATTGCGGATTGGTGTCCTGTGTTCAGCAAAGTTGCACAGGTTTCAAAGCTCACAAGGGAAGAAGCAAAAAAGAATATGGAATACAGGATACGGGAAATCGGGATGTTCACCCCGAAAAGGAGATTTGATTATGGGGTTTTCGTTAATTTCGGCGCAAGCGAAATAATGATGACAGCGCTCCGGCGTGGTATTCTCGATTCCACGGTCACTGTATGCGACGGCGCAGGCACTGTAATCACGGGCGACCCGTCGCTTGTCCAGGGCATGGGCGCTTTGATGTCAGGGCTTATCGAAACCGAGCCGATACCTGAGATTATCGATGGGATTGAATCGCGCGGCGGCGTTGTACTTGATAAAGAAACCGCCATAATCGACCAGGTTATGGGCCTGCGGAAGGCATGTGAACTCGGGTATAAGAATATTGCCGTGAGTGTTGCCGCGCCTCACGATGCGGAGGAACTTCGCGTAATAGAGAAAGAGTATAATATCAATCTAATCCTTATCGGGGCGCACCTGACCGGATTAAAATACGGGGATGCCCGCGAGTTTATTATGAAAATGGATATTATCACGGGATGCGCCTCAAAGACTGTGCGCAACCTGGTAAAACCTGTTCTCCAGGCAGGCACTTCCGTGCCAATGTTTGCCATATCGCAAAAGGGTAAGGAGATGCTTATTGAAAGGGCAAAGGAAATTGATGCGCCCATTCTCGTTAATACCACCGAGTTACCCGTTCTGCCCGAACATAAGCAGCCAAGACCGCTGGGGTAAAGAAAAAAATTGCCCTTTTTCGGATAACTTAAAAATCATACAATTGTACACTGATTAGCCTTTTTGTGATGAAAACATATCAGGATTAAGACAAAAGGACAATATCATACTTAGCCATGGAAAAATCGTTATTCCAAAAGGAAAGATTTATAATGTATAATAAGGTAGCTCGTTAGAAAACTAGTCCACGATAGTTTTTATGGTGATTTCAGTTTAATAAAGGAGGAAAAATAAATGGTCTTAGACTTAACCATGAGCATGGCTATACTGGCACTCCTTGGAGCGCTTGCTACTATTGCGGGATGCATCGAAGATTTGG
>JAPZAO010000202.1 GCA_027460615.1 Candidatus Methanoperedens sp. | reverse complement strand
GTGGGCGATGCGGTTCATCTCTTCGCAGGACTTCAGGATATGCCGGCGACCATCAACAGTATGGCAATAGGCGGAAAGGATGTAACCCAGGCGCCTCCGGGTTCTGAGTGTAATGTTACCATGACGGCACAGAAAGATATCGCATACAGCAGAAGTGACAGGTTTTTGATTGTCCAGCTCAATAATCCAAAGCAGAGGCTGGTTGCGGGCTGCGAGGTCGTTTAAATCAATGTCTTATTATGAATTATGCAACGAAGTCGCGGAAGCTATCCAGAAGGCGGTTTCAGGACTGATTGGAAAAACTGAGGCTGGCGTAACGCTTCGTATAGGCGCCGACGGCACGCCGACAGAAAAGATAGATGAAACGGCTGAAAACGCAGCCCTGTCCGTGCTTGAGAAAGACGGCAGGTCGATGCGGTTTGTGAGCGAGGAACTGGGCGAGAAGACAATCGGCAAAAAACCTGAGTTTACGTTCGTACTTGACCCGATAGACGGCACCTTCAATGCAGTGAACAACATTCCATTTTTCTGCGTGCCAATTGCAATCGGAGGCTCTGACCTTTCAGACATCAGGTACGGGTATGTGAAGAATCTCGTTAGCGGGGATATCTATACGGCAGAGAAAGGAAAAGGCGCGTTCCTGAACAAAAGGAAAATACACGTATCCAATGTTTCGGAACTATCGGGTTTGAGTGTAATATCATACAGCCAACGCCCTCATGCCGTGCCTATTAATAACCATAAAGTGAGGAGAGTAAGGGTATTCGGGTGCGCAGCGCTTGAATTGTGTTATGTCGCATCCGGCATATTTGATGCTTTTATCGATATGCGAAGCATGCTTCGTGTTACTGATATAGCGGCTTCGAAATTGATTGTGGAGGAAGCTGGCGGAGTGGTCACGGATGGAAAAGGTAAACCGCTCTCTACTGAGCTTGACGTGACAAAAAGGGTGAATATGATAGCCAGTAACGGTATGGTACATGATAAACTACTTGAACTTGTGTAGGTGTGTATATGAGGGAAAATAGTAATAAATCCACGTATGCCCGCAGGCATACGTGTGTGCGCCCTTCCGAGGCGCGACTCGGAATGAAGAAAATCGGAATAATTTCAAGATGCGACAGGGATGATGTGCTCGCCATGGTTAAAAATATCGTGCATCATCTTAAATCAAAAGCTGTTGTGCTGATAGACCCAAGAACAGCCGAAATGCTCCATCAAAAAGGCACGCCGATGAGTGAGATGAAAAAAGCAGGCGCGGAATTTATAGTTTCCATAGGCGGCGACGGGACTGTGCTTCGCGGTATCCAGAAAATGGATGACCCGCTGCCTGTGCTTGGTATCAATATGGGCACTATAGGTTTTCTTGTGGATGTGAATCCTGAAAATGCGCTGGAAGTTATTGATAAAGTGTTATCCGGCTTTGAGGTCGAAGAACGCTCGCGCCTATCAATCGCAGTAAATGATGAAAACCTGCCTCCTGCTACCAATGAAATGGTGATTCTCACTGCAAGCCCGGCCAAGATGCTTGCGTATCGGATTTTCGTGGATAAAAGCCCGCTTGAGGAATTGCGGGCCGACGGCGTTGTTTTTGCCACATCAACAGGTTCGACTGCATACGCAATGAGCGCAGGGGGTCCGATAGTTGACCCGAGGGTGGATGGAACCGTAATCGTGCCTCTCGCGCCTTTTAAATTATCATCAAGACCATGGGTTGTCCCGGCACAAAGCGAGATAAGGGTGGAATTAACGATACCGAAAAAAGAGGCAGTGCTTGTGATAGACGGGCAGTATACAAGGAAGATAAAAGAGGATGATACCATCCTTATCACAAAAGCTGATAAACCCGCGAGGTTTGTGAAAACTAGAGAGGGTGGGTTTTATGAAAAGGTCAGGAGCAAGCTGGCTTAATAGTAAACAACGGCGGATACGCTCGCGAACTCATAATCACCAATAGTTAGTTTTAAAATGTATTGGGATGGTTATGATATAGGAGACATATATGAAAGCTATAATTCTCGCTGCAGGCGAGGGACTAAGATGCCGCCCTCTCACCCTGACACGCTCAAAGGTTATGCTCCCGGTTGCCAATAAACCGATACTGGAATATATCATCCGTGCACTGGTGCAAAATGAAATAAAAGATATAATCCTTATCGTCGGATATAAAAAAGAGCGCATAATGGACTACTTCGGCGATGGCATCGGGTTTGGCGCGAATATCAGTTATGTTGAACAGGAAGTACAGCTCGGGACTGCTCATGCCATAAAGCTCGCCAAACCTTTTGTTGATGAAAAGTTCCTTGTACTTAACGGGGACAATCTAATTGATGAAGCTACAATTGCAGACCTGCTTGCGGGTGCATCCGGAGACATTACGCTTCTCACCGTCATACGCGAACAGACGATTGGATATGGTGTGGTATTGCAGGATAAGGGACGGGTTTCAAAGCTTATTGAAAAACCCAGGGAAAAAATCAGCCATCTTGTAAATACCGGCATTTACATGTTCTCGCCCCTGATAATCGATGAAATAGACAGGACGCCGGTCTCAGATACAGGAGAATACGCCATCACCGACACTATCCAGAGGATAATAGACGGGGGCGGCAAAGTAACGCATGTGACCACACGTTCCACGTGGATCGATGCAGTGCACTCATGGGATTTACTAAAAGCAAATGCGATATTGCTTGGCAAATTCGAAGACAGCGAAAATAAAGGGGTAGTCGAAAAAGGCGCAATAATAATGGGAGACGTGGCGGTCGGCAAAAATTCAATTATCAGGTCGGGTTCGTATATCGTGGGCCCGGTTGTAATAGGCAAGAACTGCGATATAGGTCCCAGCGCAACGATATTACCCTCGACAGCAATAGGAGATAATTGCAGGGTTGGCTCGTTCACCGAACTTGAGAACAATATCATCATGTACGACGTGCGTATCGGGGCGGGTTCTTTCATATCAAATTCGATAATAGGCGCCCACAATAGTATTGGTCCTCATTTTTGTACCGACGTGGGGAAGGATTTGAAGATTGAAATGAAAGGCATATTGCACCATGCGGATGAACTCGGAACCGTAATAGGCGACAGTAATGTTATTGGCCTTTCGGTTCTGGTGGAGGCAGGCAAAATGATCGCAACAGGCTGCTCTGTCGAATCAGGAGTTAAAATCGCAAGGGATATACCGCAGGATTCAACTGTTTTATGAGGTAAAAAATGTGCGGCATAGTGGGATACGTCGGGAAGAAGGAAGCTACTCCTATCCTCCTTGATGCATTAAAAAGGCTTGAGTACAGGGGATACGATTCTGCCGGGATTGCAGTATTAACTGATAAAGGTCTGTCGGTCTATAAAACCGAAGGAAAAATTTCGAACCTTGAATCAAAACTCCCCGATATAAAAGGGACATGCGGCATCGGGCATACGCGCTGGGCAACACAGGGTGCACCAACAACGATAAATGCACATCCCCATGTTTCAGGGAATATTGCAGTTGTGCATAACGGTATCATCGAGAACTACCAGGAATTGTACGATGAACTGAAAAGTGAGGGTTATGAATTTGTCTCAGAAACTGATACAGAGGTGCTGGCGCATCTGGCCCACAGGTACTATAAAGGCAACCTCGTCGCCGCGGTCATAGAAGGGCTTAAGAAAGTGAAAGGTTCTTATGCCGCCGCATTTATATGTGAGGATTCAGAGCAGGTGGTAGCGGCCAGGAAAGACAGTCCCCTTGTTGCAGGTATAGGAAACGGGGAGAATTTTATCGCATCCGACGTCACGGCGCTCTTGAAATATACGCGTAAAGTGGTCTACCTGCATGATTTTGAGATTGTGTCGTTATCCGGGGGTAACATAGAATTTTTTAATTTTGAAGAAAAGCCTGTTAAAAAGAAAACAGAGTCAATAGAATGGAATATCGAAGCCGCTGAAAAATCAGGGTATCCGCACTTCATGCTAAAAGAGATACACGAGCAGGCGATATCGGTTCATGATACGTTAATGGGGCGGCTGTCCGAGCTTGGCGGTGATGTCATGCTTTCGGAAGTCACTCTTACCAGGGAAGAAATCCGGGAGCTTGAGCGGATTGTTATTATCGCCTGCGGGACATCCTATAATGCAGGGCTTCTCGGGAAGTACCTGTTTGAGGGACTTGCGGGCATCCATACGGACGTGGAGATAAGTTCGGAGTTTCGGTATGCGAATCCTGTGCTGGATGAAACCACGCTTGTTATTCCAATATCCCAGTCAGGTGAGACCGCTGATACAATTGCCGCTACCAAGGAAGTAAAGACCTACGGCTGCAGAACCCTTGCGATCACGAACGTTGTAGGAACCACTCTTTCCCGCGAAGTCGAAAACGTCGTTTACACGATGGCAGGACCTGAGATAGGAGTTGCAGCAACCAAGACCTTCACCTCCCAGCTTATTGCACTGTATTTGCTGGCGGTTCATTTTGCGAAGGCAAGGAAAAGAATGGACGTGGACAGGTCAAAACGCCTGCTTGTATCGCTAAAGCAGCTGCCCGGGATGATACAGCAGATTCTTAACAACAAGGAAACAATCCTGAAACAGGCGAAGCGATTTTCAAACGCCAGGGATTATTTCTTTTTGGGGCGGTCGCTAAACTTCCCGATTGCACTTGAGGGAGCCCTGAAACTCAAGGAGATTTCTTATATACATGCCGAAGGCTATGCGGCAGGCGAGTTAAAACATGGTCCCCTTGCCCTTATATCAAAAGATACGCCGGTGGTTGCCCTGGCTACAAGGGGTTTAACTTACGATAAGATGCTCAATAATATTAAAGAAGTAAAAGCTCGGGGTTCGCCGGTTCTCGCTATCGCAAGCATGGACGATACCGAGATTTCAAAATATGTTGACGCTGTAATAAGAGTGCCTGTGACGGATGAATTGCTGTATCCGGTGCTAACCTCAGTGGTGGTTCAGCTTCTGGCTTATTACACTGCGGATGCGCTGGGGTGCCCGATAGATAAGCCGCGGAACCTGGCAAAAAGCGTAACGGTGGAATGATTATGGCATTATTTGGCTCATCAGGAATAAGAGGTCTTGCAAACAGGGAAATAACTCCGGAACTTGCGCTCAAGGTCGGACTTGCATTGGGTTCCATGCATGATTCGGCAGTTATCGGGCGCGACCCGAGAACGTCAGGAGAAATGATAGAGTATGCAGTTATTTCCGGGCTGTTATCCGCAGGATGCAATGTCACCCGCGTCGGAATGGTATCCACTCCCACGCTTGCATACGCGGCAAGGAACCACGATTGCGGCGTTATGGTGACGGCATCGCATAATCCGCCTGAATATGGCGGCATAAAACTCTGGAACAGGGACGGGATGGCTTTTGATTCAAAACAGCAGGATGAAATTGAATCGGTAATACAAAATAAGACATGGAAGATGGCAGAATGGAACAGCATCGGCAGGGTGAATGAAGCCGATGTAATCGAAGAGCATGCGGAATTGATTCTCGGAAAAGTCGGCCGCGCTTCATTGAAGGTGGTAGTTGATTGCGGATGCGGGGCTGCATCCACGATTACCCCGTATGTCTTAAGGCGCATGGGCTGCCATGTAATAACCCTCAATTCGCAGCCTGACGGCTTTTTCCCTGCTAGGAATCCCGAGCCGGTTGAGAAGAATCTTGAAATGTTGAAAAAAGCTACGGTCGCATTCGGGGCAAACCTTGGAATAGCTCACGACGGGGATGCAGACAGGATGATGGCAGTTGATGGTCTTGGCAGGTTTGTGGAGGGTGATAAGCTCCTGGCTTTCTTTGGCCTCCGTGAAACCAAAAAGAGTATCGTTGTGCCTGTTGACACCTCGATAATGGTAGATGATGTCTTAAAAGGCAGGAAAGTTTACAGGACGCGCGTTGGGGACGTGTATGTGGCAGAAGAATTGAAAAAGAGAAATGCTGATTTTGGCGGTGAGCCGTCAGGAAGCTGGATTTTCCCCGGTATTTCCCTCTGCCCTGATGGAATATACGCCGCAGCCCGTCTTGTAGAAATAGTGGAAAACGAGGGCCGGCTCGATTCGCTGGTAGATGAACTGCCTGCATATCCCATGGTACGGGGAACAATTGCATGCGTTAACGACAGGAAAGAAGCTGCAATGCAAAAAATCGGTAATGGGTTAAAGAAGATGGGGAAAGTGAGCAGCATCGATGGTATAAGAGTCGATACAAAAGAAGGCTGGATACTCGTGCGCCCGAGCGGGACTGAGCCAAAAATCCGTATAACAACCGAAGCCCGCAATGATGTAGAAAAACTGTATGCAAGAGCCGAGAAAATAGTTAAAGAGGCGCTTTTAGGTTCATGAAAGCTGTAATTCTTGCCGCAGGACAGGGAACGAGGATGGGACCGCTTACCCGCAACAGACCCAAGGTCATGCTGCCCGTAGCCAATATGCCTCTGCTTTCCCATGTAATACTCTCTGCGCGTGATGCAGGAATCAGGGAATTTGTGCTTGTGGTGGGATTTGGGCAGGAAATTATTAAACGGTATTTCGGGGATGGCTCTTCTATGAATGTCAGCATTGAATATGCGCACCAGGAAGAACAGCTTGGTACGGCGGATGCCGTACGCTCGGCAAAAGGATTTGTAAAAGACCGGTTTTTAATGCTGAACGGTGACATAATTGTGAACTCTGCGCATATCAAAAACATGGTCAAACAAAGCCGGGATGTGGTTATAACGGCAAGACGTGTTGATAACCCATCTGAATTCGGCGTCCTTGAGGTAGAGGATGACAGGGTTTTGCGTATTATAGAGAAACCGGAAAAACCGCCCACAAATCTTGCCAATGCCGGGATATACGTTTTCCCGTTGGCGATATTCGATGCAATTAACAAAACGAAGCTCTCCACCAGGAAGGAATACGAAATAACCGAATCGCTGCAGTTCCTGATTGATGAGGGCATGGATGTCGGCTTTTTGACTCTTTCAGGGAACTGGCTTGATATAGGGAGGCCCTGGGACCTTCTTGATGCCAACGAACATTTCCTGTCCGGTTTGAAGCCGGGGATTAAAGGTGAAATCGAGCCGCTTGCTACATTGAAAGGCAATGTTTCGGTCGGGGAAGGCACGATAATAAGGAACGGCGCATACATTGTCGGTCCTGTGATAATCGGCAAGAACTGTGATATCGGACCTAACTGTTATATTCGCCCCGGCAGCAGCATCGGTGATGATGTGCGTATTGGCAATGCGGTTGAGATCAAGAACAGCATCATCATGAATGGGACGCATATAGGGCATTTGAGTTATGTGGGGGACAGCATCATAGGGGAAAGATGTAATTTCGGGGCGGGAACAAAGGTTGCAAACCTGAGGCACGACGACAGGACAATCCGCGTGCGGCTGAAGGGCAAACTCACGGACTCCGGCAGGAGAAAGCTTGGCACGATTATGGGAGATGATGTGCACACGGGTATCAACTGTATGATTAACGTGGGCGCAGTGGTTGAAAGCGGGGCGATGATAGCGCCCGGGGAATTAGTGAAATAGAACTGATAAAATAGAAAATATAGAAACAATTTTTAAGATACTTTCTCGGCAAAAGCCAGGGTACC
>JAPZAO010000201.1 GCA_027460615.1 Candidatus Methanoperedens sp. | reverse complement strand
TGGGCTCCGCCTGATGGTCTTAAAGTCAGGGTGCTGTCGCCGGATGGTGAATATAATGGCATCGGAGAGCGCGGGATTGAGAAGGAACTTGATAAGGTGGTGCAGTTTGAGAGGTTCGGGTTCGTGAGGATTGACAGCGTTGGAGAAGATGGGGTTGTGGCGTATTTTACGCACAAGTGAGAAAAGAAATAGGAAATATAATAATGCAAATACGCTGCTCTCGGAAAACCCCCAAAGGCAAATATCTGGAGGTAGACTGTGAAAACCAGCTTATACAAATAATATTCACGTGGCATTCCCTTGATGCGATTGAAGATTATGGAATGACAATTGAAAATGTACTGAATTTTTTATTGTATCCGGAAGAAGTAGTAAAGGGACATGGAAATAGATATATTGCGCATCGAAGATTAAATGATCACTTAGCAAGGGTGGTTTATGAATACGATGGGTGTAATATTATCGTAGTAACTTTTTATATAAGTTATGTTAATAGATACTTTAAAGAAGGAAAATATGAAGATAAAATACTATCCTGATGCCGATGCGCTGGTTTTGAAGATAATTGATGAGAGACCCGACCATGGGGAGCAAGTGGGTGAAGAGATGATACTTCATTATACCAAAGACAATAAACTTGTCAAAATCGAAATACTTGATGCTTCTAAAACAGTGATTGATTTTCTCCAGCCAATACTCAGCCAGAAGCCTGTGAAAGCAGCAAGAGCAACGGCATAATACAAGATATTCGAAGGGATATCTGATGATGCTTAAAAATAAAATTGTGCTCAGGAAGCGGAGAAAAGATTCTCTGATAGAGCTGCTTGAGGGATGAATGCTTTCGTGTCCCGATGACATATAATCAGGATATTTAAACAATAAATTAAATATTATCTTATCCCTGTATCGATATTAATGTCAAGAACAACCGTCTTTCCAGGCTCGATATTTATTTTTCCCGGCACTTCCGCGCTCCTGTCAATTCCTATCCTGTTGATGTCAACAACATAATTCCCGGGAGCAAGGTTAACCATGTAAGTGCCGTTTTTGTCTATCTTTACTTCTTCAAGCACTGACTGCCTGTTTGCGTCGTAAATGAGGATTTTTCGAAGGTCGTAAGCCTTTTCCATCTGGTCGGGAGATATGCGGCATGGCTCAACAGGACATAAAGGCCTATTTTAACATGCCCTTGCAATACACCCGTTTCACGCTGTATGCAGCCTGCGATAAGAACAAGCCCCAAAAGCAGCGCTGGCAGGACAATTTTTTTCATTAACGGAAGTTGGAATTGCCTACATAAAAACATTACTACAGTAAAGTTATTAATGTTGTCAATTTATATAAATAAAAAGCAATCATAGCAAGCTAGCAAAATCTTAAAAAATGTGGAAATATGGGTTCAAAAAATATTATCGGATGGCGGATGGCTCTTGGAATAATGGCAGTTGAAATAACAATTACAGACCTTACGGGTCTGGTAAAGGTGATATTATTCCGTTAAAAATTCTGGTGATTTTTGCAATCATCGCAATTGCTGCCGTTCCTGGATGCGTATCCCAACCACCTTCAAGTGATATTGTGGTACTGAAAGTCAATCCTGTTATAGAATATTATCCTCTCGGCGGATTTACGGAGAAATCAGAAGGCATGTTTGCAGTGCTAAAAGGTACCATCCCGGATGTTAAGGAAAGTTTAAATGAAATTGTTATTAAAAAAGCGGCTAAACCTTCTACTTTTTCTGTCAACGATGACCTGAATTTCGTAATCTTCAGGGGTGTTTTCAGTACAGGCGGGTATGGAATACAAATCGGGCGGGTGGAGAAACAGGAGAATGCGTTTACTGTTTATGCCAATTTCACTGATCCGGGTGAAGGCATGATGGTGACGGAAGCATTCTCGCAGCCGACTGCGATAATACCTGTTGGGAAACTGGAAACCGGGGATTATAAGGCGACGTTAAAAGTTACCCGGATAATCGAAAATAAAGAAGGCAAAAAAGTTATTGAGACTGAGAAAGAGTTGATGAATTTTGAGTTCAAAGTTCAATAAACCGATATTGGCAATTGTGCTTCTATTGTTTTTATTTGCCATTTTTTCAGCAAATACCCAGGCTGCAAGCGATAAAACTTCGATGAGTGTGAAGTCCCGCATGTCAAATGGCGAGAATGTGCAGGTAATCATCGTGCTGAAAAACCAGCCTTCTTTCAAAACCCTCTCAAAAGAAAATGCAGTATCCACGCTGAAGAGTCATGCATCAACCAGCCAGAAGGCTCTTTCCGATTTACTGGATGAAGAAAAGGGCAGGGGAAAGGCGGACAAAATTAAACGGTTCTGGATTGTGAATGCAATTGCGGTTAATGCTTCGCCTGAACTTATCGAGGAGCTTTCCATGCGGGATGATGTAGCGAGAATAGAACTTGACTCCGAGCTTCACGTTCTGGAGGATTTTTCTGTCCAGGTTTCGCAGGGGCAGATTGATTCTGCAACCTCTGAGATAAAACGCATAAATGCCACGAAGGTCTGGGAACTCGGGATTGACGGCAGCGGAATCAATGTTTCTGTGATTGATACGGGGATTGACGCCTCGCATCCTGATATTGCCGGGAGGGTGATTAAGGGATATGATTTTGTTAATAATGACGCCGACCCTGCAGATGATAATGGTCATGGAACGCATGTGGCAGGGACAATTGGAGGAAATGGAAGCAGAGGGACGACTACAGGCGTGGCGCCGAATGTCAGCCTGTTCAGTGTGAAGGTGCTAGATAGTAGTGGTTCGGGGTATCTAAGCGATGTTGTAAGTGGGATCCAATGGTCTGTTAATAACGGAGCGAATATATTGAGTTTGTCCCTTGGGTCATATACATTCAGTCAATCACTTAGTGATGCCATCAATAGTTCCATAAATTCTGGTGTTGTAGTAATAGTTGCTGCTGGTAATTGCGGGCCAGACGGTACTTCTCCATCATGCCCAACTTTAGGTACTGCAACAATATCATATCCAGCAACCCAAGAAAATGTTATAGCAGTAGGTGCGACTGATAGTAACGATGTAATTGCAGGTTTTAGTTCCAGAGGACCGGCCACGGATGGAAGAATAAAACCTGATGTCAGCGCGCCTGGCGTTAGTATTACTTCATTGTATTATCTTTCAAATGGTTATACAACTATGTCAGGCACTTCCATGGCGACGCCCCATGTCTCTGGCACCGTCGCGCTTCTTTTACATGCTGCAAACAGGCAAGGTACAACTCTTTCACCTGCCCGGATAAAAAGCATCCTTGAAAATACATCAGTGGATTTGGGCGCTGCAGGAAAAGACAATACCTACGGCGCAGGACGAATAAACGTGTCCGCAGCAGTTTTATCTATTGACACTGTTGGTCCAAATGTTATCGCAAACCCAACAGGTTATATTGGCGGAAATACTGCCGCCAGAAACGGCACAGCGATAACCCTCAATGCCACAATAACAGACGCCATCTCAGGAGTTAAAAACGCAAGCGTGAATGTCTCATCCATAAACGCCTCCCTCACCAATGTTTCTCTTTCCAATTCGTCGGGATTCTGGACAAATAACAGCGTAATAGTAAATGCTTCAAATGGGATATACTATCTGAACATTACCGCATACGATAATGTGAGTAATGCGAACAATACCATCCAGCTATCCGTGACTGTGGTGAATTACAGCGTTAACCTGACTGTAGATGCAACGACCCTATCGACAGCAGCAGGAACAAATGCGACCTACACTCTTTTCCTGCAAAACAATGGGACCGGCGGGGATTCATACACGCTCGCAGTTGATAACCCGGGCAATGCAACGAGAGCAAACCTGAGTACAGCATCACTATTCGTGAGTCCTGGAGCAACAGGGAATTTCACGCTTAATGTGACAAACACCGCATCCGGTAACTTCAGTGTCAATGTGACGGCCCGTTCCAACAACGATACCGCCAAGTTCATGTTCATCAACACCACAACCACGGTTACCGCGGTCAGGGCAGTAAACCTGACAGCAGCATCAACAGCAAAGACAACAAGTGCAAGCGTAAATGCGGCCTACACACTTACACTGCAAAACAATGGAACCGACCCGGACTCATATAACCTGACAATCGACAATCCAAACAATGCATCTGTTTTTGCCCTGAATGTCAGTAATATCGCCTTGAATGCAAGCGAAACCGGAACTCTGACTTTAAACGTTACCAATACATCATCCGGCGTATTCCGTGTCAATGTAACTGCCCGTTCAAATAACGACTATACTAAGTTTTCCTATATCAACACCACAACGACAGTGCTTATCGTAATTAACATCACAAACCCGGCTGACGGCAGTTTTATCAATACAAGTTATGTCAATGTGATTGCAACCCTGGACGGTAACGGTACAGCGAAGTACCTGAACTGGAATGGCGTAAATTTTACAATGACGCCAAACAAATCGCAGCCTGCGGGTACGGAATTCTTTATGAATATGACCGGGCTGCTAAGTGGCAATTACAGCTTCAAGGTATATGCAAACGACTCAAACGTTGTGTTCAACGTCTCGGAAACAAGGATAGTAACGGTTAACAGGACAACAGTTGACACCACCATTGGAAGCCATATTAACACCTCGACTTTCGTCACTAATACCACACTTGAAATAGCAGCACCCAGCGGGAACGTCACAGTTACAATCCCTAACGGCACCAATGCTTCAGTAGGAGGGGTTGCTCTGACTTCGATTTCGGCAGACTCCCTTGCTCAGGTGAACTCTACATACGCGGTAAATCTAACTACCTACAGGTTTGCTGGAGAGAACCTGACGATGGGCCCGGAAGGAGCGAATTTCACCCCTGATATACAGATAAGGTTCAATTATACTGATGCAGAGCTTGCGGCAG
The DNA here is from genome assembly GCA_027460615.1 of Candidatus Methanoperedens sp. GTDB lineage: Archaea > Halobacteriota > Methanosarcinia > Methanosarcinales > Methanoperedenaceae > Methanoperedens. The sequence continues at coordinate 2,739 of JAPZAO010000201.1, read as the reverse complement.
CAAGTATAGACGAATCAACCATAACTGTTCAGTTTTATAATACCACATCAAACCGGTGGCAATCGCTGACCACATACTTCAGAGACCCAACTCTCAACTATACTATCGTAAACGTGAGCCACTTCAGCACCTTTGCGCTGGTCGGAACAGTAACCAGCGGCGGCAATGGGGGCAGTCCCGGCGGCGGTGGAGGCGGAGGAGGGGGCGGCGGAGGCGGTCCATCCGGTGAAAATTACTCAAATATACTGGTAAAAGAGAATTACGACCTGTATATCGCCAAAGATATAGTCACATCATACGCATTCACCAACAAGAGCAATCCGGTAGAGTTTGTAAATATAACAGGAAATACAAGTGCAGGCATAATCAATGTTGCAGTGGAAACATTGAAAAACACTTCCACGCTTGTCAAAACTCCCGCGCCCTGGATAACCTATAAGAATGTTAATATCTGGGTTGGAACAACCGGGTTTGCAGTTCCAAAGAACATAAAAGAAGCAACGATTGTGTTCAAGGTTGGGAACACCTGGCTTGTAAGCAACAGCCTTGCAGGGAGCGACGTCAGGCTTGTAAAGTGGGACGGCAGCAGATGGATGCAGCTTGAAACCAGTGAAATAACCAGGGATGACCTTTATACATATTTTGAAGGAAAGACAAATTCATTCTCGCCATTTGCAATAACCGGGTCAAAAGACGCAGGGGCGCAGGCTGCAACGCCAGCGATTAAGGGAACAACAGCCCAGCCCGCCCAGACACCTGCAACTGCAGCGACCCGGAAAGCTGCAGGATTTGAAGCTATCATTGTAATAGCAATATTCCTTGCAATTTACGTTAGAAAGAAGGCATTGAAATGATATTAAACGGCGATTTATGGCTTTTGTTGGGATGAGGATGTGGGCACTTTGGACATAAAAAGCTACATAAAGGAATACATAAGAATCACCCTCGCAAGCATAAAAACTCCTCGAAAATTTTTCGAGGTGATAAAAAGCGAAGGCAATGGCTATTTGAAACCTCTCGCCTACATGCTTATTTCTAACATTGTTTTCACCGCGGGGTCGTTTCTGGAATTTTTCTTTCTACCAGAAACCTCGAATGTCCTCAAGGTTGCAGGTTTGTTCATTAAAGAGCTGGTTGTTTATTATATAATCCTTGCAATCCTTTTCTTTATTTTCGTTGGCTTAATTCAGCTTGCGATCATTATTGTTAAAGGAAAGGGCGGACTCAACCAGACTTTCAAGGTGCTCTGCTACTCTTTCTCACCCATTAATTTTGCTTGGCCCTTTTATCTTGCCATGACAGCAAGTTTCTATCTTAACAACGGGGCATCATTGATACAAATTCTCTTTATGCTGGGTTTATTCGCCAGCCTGCTCTACATATTTTACCTCGCTGTAAAAGGGATAGCTGTAACCTCGGATGTATCAGGAGTCAGGGCTTCTGCGGCGCTCACGATGCCTCTCCTTATTAATGCCGTCATCATATTTGTCCTGTTACCCGGATTAGTCTTCCCTTACTATTCCGGTGAAAAATCCACTCCGAGCTCCTTAAATTCCTACAGTAAGCCAGAAATGGATGCAAAATCAGAACCCATAATACACAATATCTATGTATTTGCCGGCTCGACACCTGCCATTGATGGAATTAAAGATGATAAGGATGCATGGTACCAAGGGGAGGCGGTTCGGACAGCGATTGGTGCAAGTTATTTAACCATTACTACGAAGCACGATTTTAATAACATCTACATTTTAATGGAACTGAATGGCCAGCCAGCCGTTATAGATCAGACAATGATACATCTTGCACAGGATGAAAGTACACCCGGTCCCGATACAATCAGCCGGGATAATTCATCCACCGCACGTTTTGATAATTATTATATGAGGTTTTCCAACGTTGATTATTCATATAATAAATTTGATTATATAAGTGAAAATATCACAGGCAGGTATAAAAACGGGATATATACACTTGAATGGCAGATACCCATGAAGTCGGGGAATGCATCCAGAATTTATATAGACAAATTTCCCGCGCAGGTTCATTTTTCTGTAACAAACTTGAAAAATAATAATGGTATCTGGCCATCTTATGCTGACCCGAATAAACCTGAGACATGGGGAAATATGACAATTCTCGGAGAAAAGGCACGGTAAACAATGTAGTGATGAATATTTTTTATAGTCCCTCCATCTCCTCCCTCAACCCCCTCGCCTTCTCGCCCGTCTCCTTCTTCCCAAAAATCCCTGCAATCAACTCCACAGCCTCAAGCGCCCTCGCAGCGCCGTCAAGATAATTGAGCACATCCCCCGTATAAGCATAAACCCCATACTGCTTCGTAAGCTCCCCTATAACCCCTTCAGGCGAGTTCCCCTCAGCGCAAAGCTCAATGACCCGGCGCGAGAACTTTTTCTCCGCGCAGCCGCAGTATGGCGAATCCTTGCATGTGCATGCCATGAACTCCCGCGCAAAATCAAGCATGGTGCGCTTCACGTTCTCTTTTAGCTTTGACATGCCGTCTGCCGAGAAAACAATATCAAGACCTGCGCCGAAAACGCGGGTCGGGATGTCAGTCCCCAGCGCATCGGATAATTGTGACGCGTACCTGAAATACACTGAATCCAGGGTTCCAAGTTCCGTGACTATTTCAAGCGGTTCCCGTCCTTCAAGGAGTGCATTCTTTATCAGGAATGTCTGCTCAACGCTCAGGAAATGCGACGCCACGATGCTTCCAAG
>JAPZAO010000200.1 GCA_027460615.1 Candidatus Methanoperedens sp. | reverse complement strand
GAAAACACGGGCTTGAAAAAGAGTGTATCGAGGCTGGAGCAAGGGGTTTTATTATGAAACCATTCAAGACAAAAGAATTACTGAATCTTATTGATTCGCTTGGTAAAGATGAAAGGAATTGAGTCTGTCCGGGAATATCAGGAAGATATAATCGAATCCATACCCAGCACTATTATTGTCCTGGATAGCGGACTGAAAATACTGTATGCTAATAGGAACTACTATGTAAAGTCGGGCAAGAAGGAGAGGGACGTTGTGGGAGAGCGGCTTGAGAGGGTTTTTTCGCAAATGCTGATTGAAAAAACCAGTATTGATGAAAAAATAAGGCAGGTATTTGAGACCAGTATTCCTTTCAACGGCGGGCAGCTCAGATACCCGGGAGGTTTATTCTTTTTCTATAAAATACATCCGTTGAAAGAAGCTGATATGAGTATCAGAAAAGTGGTGCTTTTGATGGAGGATATTACCGAACTTACACGCCTCGAAGAAGAGCTTCGCGATTCCTACGTCAGGCTTGAGAATGCGTATGCCGAGTTGAAAGAGGAGGATGAGGCAAAATCTGATTTTATCTCAACAGCTTCGCACGAACTTCGAACCCCTCTTACCGTAATAAACAGCTACCTTGAGATGTTCGAGGACGGCATGCTGGGCGAACTTGATGATAACCAGGGCGAGAAGTTTGCGGTAATACGCTCCCAGACAGACCATATGATAAGGCTGGTGGAAGACATGCTGGATACCCTGAGACTGGAGTCAAGGAAATTCAAGATCCAGAAGCAGTCGTTGAAACTGGACGAGATTGCAAAAAGAGCGGTGGAAGAAGTGAGCAGGCTTGCAGACCTGAAAGAACATACCATTTCATTGAGGATTAATAGAGAGCTGCCCAGAATAAAAGGAGACAGGCAGCGCATAAAGCAGGTGTTCGGCAATCTCCTCACCAATGCCATAAAATATACCCCGAATAAAGGAAAGATAAATGTAGAGCTTAAAGATGAAAACGGGCATTTGCTTGTTTCGATCTCCGATAATGGCATAGGGATAGCGGAGGAAGAACATGACAAAATATTTGAAAAGTTCTATACGGTGGGCGGCAAATCCCTGACGAGAGAATCCGAGAGAATGGGACTCGGACTGACGATTGCCAAGGGAATCGTGGAGGCGCATGGGGGCAGGATATGGGTGGAGAGCAAATTGAATAAAGGAAGCACTTTTTATTTCACGCTTCCGAAAGGTGATTAAAATGCTTTTCTTTAAAAGAAGACCCAAAGTGGTCCCTGCCACAGAGCTTTTGACGAATTTCGACGGCTACAGGTTAAAAAGGGGAGGAAGCTACCTTGTAAAAGAACCAAAACCTGAGAGGAGTTTTGAGATTTTCACGAACATGGTGAAGGGCGTTTGTGCAGAATGTCCCCAGACAGAGGCTTTTCCGTGCGAGAGCATCGTATGCATGGAATGTACTTTATCCTGCCCGTGTAAACACTGCAAATATACAAGAGCGCAGGGGCTGTGCTTCGCAACTGACCAGCCGGAAGGGCTAATGCAGAGATACCTTTTGCAAACAACGCCGGTTTTCTGGATAAGTAAACACGGGAAAGGCAGCATCAATCCTGCGAATATTGAAATAATGGCAGGTATGATAAATGAATTTTTCAGGACCAGCAAAAACCCTGTTGTATTGCTGGACGGTATAGAATACATAATTATTACAAATGGATTTATCCCGGTTTTGAAGTTCTTGCATGACTTGCGGGAATGGGCTATTTTACATAACGCTATTCTTATCCTGCCGCTCAATCCGGCAACCCTTGACGAAAAGGAGCTTGCGCTTATTGAAAGGAACATGCAGCCCTTAGATTTTTCATCAAAGGCATTTGAGAATTATAACATTATACAACGTTAATAATATATATCATGAACACGTAAATTGCTAAATTGGGAAAAACGGGGAAAACGTGGAATTCATAGAAAGCAAGAATTCCTGTTTGAATTGACTGGGTGGAAGGAATAATGTGAAAGATACGCGAGTATGCCTAAATATAGAAAATCCAAAATTGATTGCCGATATACCTGCAGATGATATCGTTAAAAATCATCTGGAAGTTATCATACTTTCAATGCTTATTGAAAAATCGATGTGCGGATATGACCTGATAAAGGAAATTTTTTCAAGATATAATGTTCTTATAAGCCAGGGGACAGTTTACCCGCTTCTATATTCCCTGAAAGAAGAGGGTATTCTCCAGGTTGAGTCCATGAAAGGCGACATGAAAACAAAAAGATACTCCGTCGCCCCGGACGGAAGACAATCCATCGAGAAAAAAATAGATGAATTTATCAAAGCAGAGGAGTCTATTTTGAAGTCAATCAGGAAAGGTGAAACTTACGTTTAAGAATTCAATCAATGGTTTGAACGAGTTATTTAAAGACGATAGCGACATACCGGAAGGCTCGGTGATACTCGTAACCGGCGTGGAAGGGGGTTTGAAATCCGGTCTTGTCTTTAATATGATCTCCAACCATCTTGCTGATAACGAAAAGCACGGCTTATATGCTACCCTTGAAGAAACTGAGGAAAGCCATCTCAGGAATATGGCAAGCCTCGGAATAAAAAAACCGGGCAGTCTCCATATATTTGATTACAGGGATGTGAGACACGAATGGGAGAACGAAGAGCCTGATATTTTTAAAATAACGGAAGACATGATAAATTTCTACAAGGAAAAGTATGAAAACTTCAATCTTTTTGCTCTCGATTCTTTGAATGCGCTCTATTCACTCTCCAATATAAACCTGAGAAAGCAGATGTACCGCTTTTTCACCATGCTCAGGGCAAAAAACCTTACTTCCTTCCTGATAATGGAGACCTGCCCGCTTGAGCGACATTTGCCCGTTGGTTCTTCGGATTACATAGAGCGTCCTGAGTATTTCCTTGCAGACGGCATAATAGAACTGGGAACAGTTGAGGATATGGAAAACGTCAAAAGGTACATCCAGATAAGAAAAATGCGGTCTGCCAATCACAGCATGGAGAAACACCAGATACTGGTTGGAAAAGACGGTTTGTACATTGTCGGCTCGCTATATTAGGGGAAATCCATACGGAACCGTAAAACCCTTTCGATATATTTATTACCAAAAATACCCTTAAACAAAATATTATGAAACTACCAGAAATGCTTAAAAACACTGCCTATGCGATTATATTCGGGTTCTTCGGGCTTATAATTGGAATCTGGATTGCCGACCTTCTATCCAACCTGATATTTAAAAATCTGGAACGGGTTACCACTGTTTACATATCTTTAGTGGTAATAGTACTGGTAATCGTATCGGCTTCCATAGTTGGCTTTACCAAAGGCAAGAATTTACTTGAATAATTTAACCTGAAAAATCAGGGAATTCCTGCATGCTTTTGATGAAAAGCCCCCGAAAATTTTGAATAAGCTTTAATATACACATCACTATATCGGGAATCGATTTGAAATGAACATCATTTTACTCGGTCCCCCTGGCGCGGGAAAAGGCACACAGGCCAAGAAAATATCAGAGTATTATTCGCTGCCGCACATTTCTACAGGGGACATATTGCGTGAAAATATTAACAATAACACAAGCCTTGGTTTAAAAGCCAAATCCTATATGTCAAGAGGCGAGCTTGTCCCGGATGAACTTTTAATAACCATCATAAAAGACAGGTTATCGAAAGAGGACTGCTCATCAGGGTTCCTTCTGGACGGATATCCCAGAACCATACCCCAGGCCGATGCGCTCCAGATGATTTTAACGGAATCAGGCAAAAAAGTGGATGTAGTCCTGAATATTTCAGTGGATGATGAGGAACTGATAGAACGCCTCTCGGGGCGAAGAATGTGCAAATGCGGTATGAGTTATCATATTATTTTCAATCGCCCGCAGATTGAGGATATATGCAATGCATGCAAAGGGAAATTATATCAGCGCGAAGATGATAAACCCGAAGCTATAAGAAACAGGCTAAATGTATATAAGAAACAAACGCAGCCGCTGATAAATTATTATAATAAGAAAAAATTATTACGCACAATTGATGGAAGCAAGGAAATTCCACAGATATTCGAGGATATAAAAAGAGAATTGGAGGAAATTGGAGGCATATGAAAAACTTTAGGAAAGTTTTATCAAAAACTGTTGCGTCAGTTTACACCGCGCACACGTATGGCTCCGCCATACGTGGACACTGCGTAAACCGAAGTTTCGGTTTTCAAACGACAGGTATGCGAAGCATACCTGAACACCGCATAAAGCGAGGTGTCGCTTTATGATCAAAAAAACACTGAGTAAGCTCGCTTTGTTCCTTGGTATCTTTTTGATGTTCGGTATTATCGCATTTCCGGGAATGAGGGAAGTAATAGGCAACCTGATGGACATAATCCTGAAACCGCTGTTGGGAGGGCTTCCACTCCATATGATAATTTTCGTTCTTGCGGCTATTACAGGACTTTATGCAACTCTTATCCAGAAATATACGATGGATTGGGAATTGATGAAACGTGTCCAGGAACGGATGAAGAACCTGCAGGCAGAATTCAAGCAGGCGCAGTTATCGAACAATGCATCGAAAATCAAAAAATTACAGGAGCAGCAGGCCGACATGATGGGCGACCAGATGGATATGATGAAGCAGCAGTTCAAGCCCATGCTGTATATAAGTATCATTTCAATTCCCCTCTTTTTCTGGGTTTATCTTGAAATCAGTCTGCATCCTGATGCAACGATGGTATTCCCGTTCTGGGGCCAGCAAAAATTAACCGACACCCTTCTCGGACCTTTCCAATACTGGTTATTCTGGTATTTCCTGTGTTCAATACCTGTAAGCCAGATGACCAGGAAAGCATTGAACATAGGCGGTATGAATTGATAATAACAATCAGCGGCCCTCCCGGAAGCGGGAAAAGCACCTTCTCCAAAATATTATCGGCAAGACTTGGCATGGAACTTGTCTCTATGGGAGATATTTTCAGGAAATGCGCGCAAAGTCGGTGCATGGGTCTTTCGGAATTCGGTTTGCTTGCAAAATGCAACAGGGATATAGACCGTGAAATAGATGAAATGCAAAAAAAAATAGCAAGGGAAAGGGACAATATCATCCTTGAGGGACGTCTTTCCGGTTTTCTTGTGGATGCGAATCTCAAGATATGGCTCAAAGCCCCTCTTGAAATAAGGGCGGAACGCATTGCGCGCCGCGAGAGCAAATCAACGGAAAAAGCAATGGCAGAGACAAAAGAGAGGGAGCAGTGTGAGAGGGAAAGATACCTCAATTATTATGATATAGATATCAATGACCTTTCGGTGTATGATCTGGTTATAGATTCCAGTAAGTGGAGCCCTGAAGAGATAAGTGAAATAGCGATAAAAGCGGTTGGGTTTTTAAAATGATTCTGCCTTCAGAGAAAAAAAGAGAGAAACTTGTAAAATCGGAAGACGTGACCGACGGGAAGTACGGAAAAAAACCGGAGGTGCGTCCCCTGGAGGAATATATCAGGAAAGGTGTGATTAACCTTGATAAGCCCGCCGGCCCCACAAGCCATGAAGTGACCTCATGGGTCAAGAAAATCCTGAATCTGGATAAAGCAGGGCACAGCGGCACGCTTGACCCGAACGTTACAGGGCTTCTTCCAATTATGCTAAGCGAGGCGACAAGAGCGGTGGATGCGCTTCTCACGGCTGGGAAAGAATACGTCTGCCTCATGAAACTCCATACCGCAATGCCTGAAAAGATAATAAAAAGCATTTTTAGCGATTTTACAGGTGAAATATTCCAGAAGCCTTCAATCAAATCGGCTGTAAAACGTGAAACAAGAGTGAGAACTATCTATTATCTTGAGCTTCTTGAGGTTGAGGATAATAATGTCCTTTTTAAGGTCGGATGTGAAGCAGGGACGTATATCCGCAAATTATGCCATGACATCGGAATGGCGCTTGGCACTGGCGCGCACATGCAGGAACTCAGGCGCACAAAGAGCGGTCCTTTCAGGGAGGATGAGAAACTGGTTACGCTCCAGGACCTGCGGGATGCGTATGTCGAATGGCAGGAGAGCGGGGATGAGACGCAGCTGCGAAAGGTTATCAGTCCTATGGAATTCGGTCTTTCCCATCTTCCTGAAATAGTTATTCGTGATAATGCAGTGGATGCGATTTGCCACGGCGCGGGTCTAGCTGCCCCGGGTGTGCTGACGGTTGAAACGGGAATAGAAAGGGGAGACCTTGTTGCTGTTTTTACGCTAAAAGGCGAGGCTGTATCGTTCGGCATCGCGCAGATGAAGTCCAATGAAATATTGAGGGCCGCTACGGGTATTGTAGCAAACACAGACCGCGTGCTTATGGAAGTCGGCACGTATCCAAAGGGATGGAAAGCAAAAGCATAAGAATCATATGGTATATTATGAAGGCGCGTGCCGAGGTAGTCTAGCGGCTAAGGCGCAAGCCTGGAAAGCTTGTGGGGCTTTGCCCCTCGGGAGTTCAATTCCCCCCCTCGGCGCCATAATTTTAAAGACAATAATGTTATTGATAGTGCAAAAGACCTGTCTGATACGACAGTAAAAAACAGTAAAAATCGATAGTATTGACAGTACCTGGCAGACCTACTGTGTTTTTCTTAAAGAAATAGAAATGGAGCCAGCCCTTAAGCTGGACCGAGTTCAACCAACTCTATAATGGCAGGGGTGCGAACTATTTTGAAAGAGTTACTTTCGATATATAGTTTCTCTATTGTTTTGCCGACAAATCCTGCTTTTAATAGTTTCACTCTTTCTTCAGCAGTTTCTAACATTCTCCTCTTATTATTTCTTCTTTTCAACGGTCTGAATTTTTTGTACCAACTTTCCCTTATTTCCATAAATCCGACATAGCATTAAGGGCAGCAATCAATTATAAACATAAAGATAGTTTTTCAGTTTTTCAGTTTTTCTTATAGTTTAACTTGAGTTTTTAGTTTTATAATATAATTTAATATGGTTTTTAATTGTTTAGAAATAGCTGAATATCTGTTAAAACTACCTGAATAACTTATAATACCAAAATAATCCATATAAGAATCTTATTTTCTAAAAAATCTCATCTAATTCTTTAAAAGCATAATCCATGAGAAAATATAAGCTGCTGGTAAAATGATGGTTAAAAGCGGAAAAAGAATCCTTCAAATTTACTGTCGGGACCTGTAAAAATGAACCGGATTCATTCCAGATTACATTTTGTTATAAGACCATTTTCTAACAGATTAGATAAAACCGACGATGAACTTTAATTTGCAAATACTCCTTAACTTAACAAAACCCGTTCTCACAAAATTATTTATAGAACCACAAACACTTAGAATCATCTCATTCGGAGGTATTTATTATGGCAGGACAATTAAGCGGACAGCCTATTATCATACTCGACAAAGACAAAACAAGAACCCAGGGAAGAGACGCCCTCGGATTCAATATCTCGGCAGCAAAAGCCGTAGCCGATGCGGTCAGGACCACGCTTGGCCCGAAAGGAATGGACAAAATGCTTGTAAACCAGATCGGCGATGTGGTAATTACCAATGACGGCGCAACGATTTTACGTGAAATGGATATCAAGCACCCGGCAGCCAAAATGATGGTTGAAGTCGCCAGGACGCAGGAAGATAAAGCCGGCGACGGGACAACAAGCGCTGTGGTACT
>JAPZAO010000199.1 GCA_027460615.1 Candidatus Methanoperedens sp. | reverse complement strand
GGGAGCGCTCGGCGAGTTGAATGCCGAGATTAAAAACCTGGCAGAAATAAAAGCCCTGTTCCTTGCTCCTGATGTTACGCAGGATTATGAACTTAAGTGGAAAAAACCCGACTCGTCGGCGATAATCAAGTTCTTATGCGAAGGGCATGATTTCTCAAAGGAACGGGTGTCAAAAGCGGTGGAACGCTTACTTCTGGCCTCGGATGAGGGACAGAAGACGCTGGATAAGTGGTTTTAAGGTTTTTGTGTGACACTTTTTTAAATGGAATCCTCCCTTAGAAGTCTATATATACAACCGTATATATTTTAAACTGAAGGAATATGGATATAAAACTTGTTCATACCTCTGATTTGCATTTAGGAGCCACTTTTAAAGTTCTTGGCGACAAATCTAAACTTCACAGAAATGACTGCCACGATGTATTCTCGAATATTACTAATTTATGTATAAAGGAACAGGTAAAGGCTTTGCTGATTGGAGGAGATTTATTTGAAACAGCTGAGCCACAGAAATCATTAGTAAAATTTGTAATTAATGAATTTGAAAGATTAAACCAAGAAAAAATTACTGTTTTTATTTCTTCTGGAAATCATGATCCTTACAAAAATGGAAGTGTGTGGTTAGAATATAGGTTTCCATCAAATGTTATTATTTTTGATACGCCCGATTTAGAAGCTAAAGAAATAGATGGGCTGACTGTTTATGGTTTGGCATACCTAAATGATACAAAAGAACCTCTTAAAGGATTTAAAGCAAAAGACTCCGATAATTTCAAGGTTGGATTAATTCATGGCTCTATAACTGATATTAATTGGAATGAACAGCCTGAAGCAGGCTATAGGAGAATAACAAAAACTGATTTGGATAACTGCAACTTGGATTATGTTGCATTGGGGCATTTTCATGATATTTTAGAAATTAAAAGTAAAACCAAATGCTTCTATTCAGGGACTCCCGAACCACTGACATTTAAGAATAAAAAAGATTGTTCAGTTATATTAGTTTCGTATAATAGTGGTAACGTCATCGTTAAACCAATAAAAACTAACATACGAGAATTCGAAACGTTGGAGATTGATTGTACAAATTTTGAATCAGATTCTGAGATAAGAAAAATTCTTGAAAAAAATAAGGATAAAAATAAGGTTTTAAGACTGGTTCTTAAAGGGCTTCCTTCATTAGATCTTAATCTCGATGTCGAACTCCTAAAAAAGGAATTTGATGAAAATTATTTCTTCCTCAAAATTGACGACAACATTCATTTGCCTGAGAATCTCACAGAAGATGAGACTATACGAGGCAATCTCATACGATTAATCAAAGCCGAAATCGAAAAGGAGAAAGATTCTGAAAAGAAAAAAAGATTGGAAAACTCTTTGAGAATAGGCATAGGGTATTTAGATAAAAAATTGTGATAAAATGGTTCAATTAATAAAATTAGAGATTGAAGGATTTGGGAAATTTGCAAAAGAAACTCCCATTGACTTTGATGAGGGAATAAATTTTATCACGGGCTTAAATGAAGCTGGAAAAAGCACAGTCTTAGAAGCGATATCGGCTTCTATTTTCAAATATACAAAGGGTCAAATTGAGCCTTTTCTCTGTTGGAAAAACAATGAAACTTGTAGAACTGCTTTAACATATAGAACAGATAAGGCTGAGATTTTTAAAATAATTTCGGATTATAAATCTGGAAAGAGAAAACTTGAAAAAATAGAAAATGGCAGAGCAAAGGAAATTGCAACTGCTGATAAAAATATAAGCCCATTTTTAAAAGAACATTTTGGGTTTGATGATAGAAAAGTCTTTGAAAACACTGCATTTATCAGACAATCGCAAATAGCCATATTAGAAGACAATTTGGTTAAAAATAAAATTAGGGATATGATTGAAGAAGTCTTTGCAGGTAGAGCTGAATCTTCTGCGACTAAGGCACTTGCAAAAATAAACAAGGTAGCAAAAGATTCTTTCAAAGAAATTGATATTTTGGAAAAAGAAAAAGGCGAATTAAATGAGAAGTTAAAATCTGCTGAAAAAACAAGGGGATTGGTAATAGAGGACAGTGGAGAACTCGAAGGCATAGGTACTAAACTTGCCGAGAGAGTAACAAAATTGGAAAATCTAGAGAAAAATAAAATATTATTTGACGAAAAAGAAAAATTATTAGGTGAAGATAAGCATCTTAACGAACAAATAAAAAAGGTGGATGAATTAATAGAGACTTTATCAGAAGATAGAGAAATTTCCACCAAAACAACTTCTGATAAAACCGTAGGGATTATTTTAATTGTAATTGGTAGTTTAATACTCTTAATTGGCAGTTTAATAATAGGTGTTGGCGCTATAATTGGTATTCCTTTAATAATTTGGGGACTAATCAAATTAAGACAAAAAGAAGAGATACAAAAACCAGTTCAAAGAGATAATGGAAAACTACAAAGATACAGTTCAGAGAAAAAGGAGCTAATTAATAAGAAAGCCATTAACGAAAATAGATTAGAGAAATATAAACTCGTAAACTTTAATATAAATGATTTTGATGAACTGGAAACACTAAGAAAAGAAGTGAAATCATTAGAATCGAGAAAAGTAGAGTTACGAACAAGTATTAAAACAACTACAACACTTGTTGAAAGTCCTGAAGAAGTTAAAGAAAAATTAGATTCAATTGAAGAAAATCAACGTGAATTAAATAGAAAAGTTGAAGAGTATAAATTAGCAGCTCATTTCTTAGAATTAGCTGAATCTGAAGTCCACCATAAGTTTACCCCTGCGATTGAAAAAAATTCAAAGCAAATTTTAAAAGAAATAACAAACGGAAGGTATTCCGATTTGAAAATTGCAGAAGATACACTGGATATTAAAATTAAAGAACCGGAAGTCAAAGAATATATAGATGTTTCTTATTTAAGTCAGGGGACAAGAGATCAATTATACTTTACCTTAAGAACTGTAATGTCTGATTTATTAAGTGGAAATACAAATATCCCTCTTATTCTAGATGACCCTTTCCATAATTTTGACAATGTCAGATTGGCTAAGACAATGAATACGATAAACGAGATAGCAAAAAATAAACAAATAATTCTAATTTCTCATAGACCATATCATCAAGAGTTTAAAAATTTTGCATGTAAAACAATTGAGTTGTAATAATGTGGGCTTATCTATTTAATAACGGCTTCGTTTTATCTGCAAATACCAGCCGATACATAAAACAACAGGTTTCATTAGCAATAGGGAAATAGCTTTGAACAATCTAAAATTTCCGAGCCATCTAAGAGTCGTTTGACTTGAAAGATAATAGAAATCTACTAACGGTGAAAGTAATGCAGAACTTAAAAGTACATCATCTCGGAAGCACCTTAGAGTCGCTACTTCTTTGCTTTTGGGTCCATAAAGATATGTTGCAATAAAGCATGTGGGAGCGGATACTTTCATATAACGACCTATTGTATAATTTTGAACAATTTTTAAATTGTTTATTAGATAGGAAAAGATAGCCTTGTCTCTCGCCCGAAGTTCAAAGTCTTCATATCCGGCATTAACAAATTCTATTAAATCCTCACCTCCAGAGAAATCTAAAACACGAATTGAGAAGTTCCTTCTGTGCTTTCTTTTGTACCCTCGAGACCGCTTGCTTCTAACTGTAACGATTCGGCTCTTAAAATCGGAATGGCAATTTGGGCATTGTAAGTTATATACAGATTTAAATGGTGTAACCTCGTAAAGACTCTGTACTTCACACTTTGGACAGACAATTCTAATTTGTTCAGGAGCTTGAATGGTATTCGACATCGTTAACTCTAAAAACACTATATCAAATTCCAAGCGCCTTGTTCGTCTTCTTTATCGAGCTTGCCCCGTCCTTCTCCATTTCCAGCATCGCCCTGATAGCATCCACGTTCTCAGGAACCACATCCGATTCCTGGTGTATCGCCTGGAAGAAATAGAGTTCACCTTTGTTAATCGCAATCGAGTCCTTCCAAACCACGTTCTCCCACATGTCACCCCTCGGCCTTCCAAGGTCTTTTGCCAGTTCCATTGCCTCGGCAGTTGATTTTATCCTGTCCTTGCTGCTCACGAGCCTGATTCTCGGTCTTTTTTCAAAGACTTTGATGATATCGTCTTCCTTGCATGGCTTTTTCAATTCGATATTCAGCGCATGAAGATGCATGAGAGTGGTCGAAGTTTTTACTGCCATGGTCGTGATATCAATATCGGGAAGAATCGAGTTCACATCAGGGCCGTGATGAGACGGCAGTTTGATGGGGTCTGGAATGAGAGCGTTAATCGGGCCCGTTTTTATATCATTGGGGTCGGCAGCACGGCGCATCAAAGTCACCCGCGCCTTCCTGACCCCAAATGCAGTATCAAGTGCATACAGCACCCTTACAAGTCCCGTGGTGTTGCATGAGACAACCCTTGCAAAATCCCTGCCGAGAGCATCGCTGTAATTTGCCTCTGAATTGAATGAAAATCCGGTTAACTCGTGTTCTTCCCCGCCCTGCCAGATGGCTTTGACGCCATGTTTTTCATAGAGTTTCTTGTACTCCTCGCCCATATCTCCGGGCGTGGCGTCAATCACGATATCTGCTTTATCCAGCAGTTCTCCAAGTGTTCCGCTGACCTCAATTTTTGATTTCCTGAACTCCTCGATATTTTCTTTTGCTGCAGTATAAAGCGCAAAACCTTTTTCAATAGCGATTCGTGCCTCAAAACTCGGTCTTGTCTTAACAACGCCCACGACCTCCATGTCGTTCTGGGCAGCCACGGCGTCAGCCACGCGTTTTCCTATGGTTCCATAACCATTTATTGCAACTTTTGCCTTCATCTGTTATTCTCCCTGTCGCCAGATTATTCAGCTATCTATTATAGCTTCCTGTTTTGTCAGATTAATGTCAACAATCCTGCCATGAACGGTTTTGGTCTCGCCGAGGATACTCTGGAGCTTGATGGCGTCTTTATCCACGGTCAAACGTACGACGTCTTCCATAATCGTTTTTCCTTTAAGGATTACCTTGAGTTCGCACATACCGTTAAATCGGTCTTGTTGATATTAATATTTATCATATCCTGCAACTATACAGGGATGGAGGCTTTGCTATACCTGAACTGAAAGGGCTCATAATACCGGATTATACAATAATGGAAGAGCATTCCATCGTGGTCCACGGCGATGTTATTGTGGGGAATTACGCAGAACTCGCTTACGGTTTGATAGCCGGCATGGTAATAGCAGGGGAGCATGTGAAGATAAACGGGAACGTTCTTTCGGAGAACGATATCAGAATAGACCTGTGGTCTGAAATAACAGGGGATGTCCGGACAAAGACAGATGCGTATCTCGGCGAATTTGTCAATATCACCGGGAAACTCTTTGCGGCAGGCAATCTTGATGTGGGGAACAACGTGAAAATAAGCGGAGGCTATGATGTTAAAGGATGGATTGTGGTGCGCAATCCCCTTCCTGTGATGATGTTCATATTCTTCTATCTCATGGCATTGCTCCGCTTCGGTAATGAGGAAGAGGTTGAAAAGGCGCTCGACGAGCTTTTCACTGAAGAGTCTTCTGATAATAAACTGTTGTCAATACCCAACAGGACAAAGATAGACCTTGAAGCGATAAAGACCACCTCGCGCGCCGTGATTGGAAGCCACTGCCGCCTGCTCGGGAATATCCGGGCGCGTTCCATGTCGATGGGAAACCATGATACGTTGTTCGGGAGCATCCGCACCACCGGAGATATCGCAATCGGACGGAGCTGTATCATCCACGGGAATATTCTCACTAAAGGAACCGTTGATATAGGAAGGAATTGCAATATTCTCGGGAAAATAACGGCGGACTCGATAGTACTGCATGAAACCTCCAAAGTAAATGGCGAACTGGCAGCCCCAAACAGCGTGAAGATTGTGCGGGATGACCTTGAAGGGCTGGATGAGGTCGGGAAAAAGGTTTTCTTCGGGTTTACCATGCTTGAGGACATTTGAAGATGCCGTCGCAATTTAATTAAATACCAACATCATCACCAAAGGCAATTATATGAGCCCACTAACGCGGACTGCCCCGCGATACGATATGCTTTTCAGCAACGGTGAGTTCAACGGAACCCTGTTGATAGGACCTGACCCGCTCGGGGCGGATTTTGACTACAGGGTATTCCTGGAGGCAAGGCGAATACTGAGGATGATAGGTTTTCGTATGAATGAAGGCAAACGCGGGTTTGAGGAATACCAGAAAAAATTCACTTATGATAACAAAAATATCAAAGCGCGCATACGACTTGTCCTTGGGCGCAATTATGATGGGAACCTGCAGGAATTCTGGCGGGAATCACTGGCACATGAAGATTTCATTTATCTAAAAACCCATGCGGGATATGGCAAACATCTGAGCCTGAGCAATGATGTGCGTTACTTTACCGAAGCCATGAAGGAAGGGTTTGACCATCCCGGGAAAAAACCATACCAGTTATATTATCTGGACTGCTGCAAGAGTGAGTTGTACTACAAAGATGTGTTCCGAAACTTTGTTGGGAGCGATAATGTCGATCTTATATTGCATAAATGGTTCTGTGATTACAAGATAATAGGGCCAGTGATGGTGCTTATCCTGGAATTAATGGAAGGGGCGGATTTTGAGACGATTGTTTCGAAAATGAATGACGAATATGGAATCCCGCATTTTGATGTGGAAGATGACCCTGCGGATATGACGCTTGACAGGAAAATGGTAACTTATTCTACAGGCAATATCTAAGATGTGGAAGAAAATCCGTAAAATTTACAGCCAGCCGACGTAGCAGGACTGGTATTGCCGCCGTTATTGCAACCCAGCAGCAAATTCAAAAGGGAATCGACCTCAGCCGGAGATATCTGCGGTTTTCGCACAGCGCTTTGATCGACAGGTTTTTCAGATTGTGGGATTTGCACTTCTGTCGGAACAGGTGTTGGTGTCTGCACGGCCTCTGTGGCTGTAATTTTGGGGGCTGGTGTTTGTTTAGTAGTAACCACAGGAGGTTTTATCTTTATTACAAGATCCTGGCTCTCTGCGCTAATCTTAGCACCTTTACTTCCAAGTTCGTAATATTCTGCAGTCGCCCTGGGAAGTTTAATCTGCTTTTTGGAATTGATTTTAAGAGCATAACTGAATCTCACTTCATTGTTTGCTTCCAGATACGCATCGGTTGAGGTGCTGCCGCTGACGATAGTGGCTTCAGGGGGCAATGTATCTCTGACAGTGACCCTTGTAGGGGTGCTCCCGGTATTTCTTGCAACTACCGTTACAGTTACGATATCGTTTGGATTGATTTCAGAAACATCTGATTTTTTAGTCAGTACAATGTTGGGTCCGTATACCACAACAGCGACCTCATTTGATTTTACAGCATAAAATTCATTATTTTGTGTGAATTCAGCAATCGCAGAAGGTAATATGATGCCATCCGGGTCGGGCACCTGGGGTTTTATCAAGTAGTGGAAGTCCCAATATCCCATAGCAGGAAGATCAAAAACCCAGTGCAGCGAATTATTATTCGTTAGTTTAAATCCATCTGGCACATAATCGGTAACACTCACATTTTTAAGATCATCCTTTGCATTGTTTTTAACTGATAGCGACACAATCGCAAAATCCTTTAAATATATCCTATCATTTGCGCTCTTATTTATAGAAAGGCTTACCT
>JAPZAO010000198.1 GCA_027460615.1 Candidatus Methanoperedens sp. | reverse complement strand
ATCTTGAATTTGCGGCGGGCGAGGGGCCGGTGATCCACAACCCGATCGGATCAGCGCGCGACGTCGAATCACTCCGATCAGTTGATCCGCACGAATCACTCGATCACGTTTTAGAAGCGGTCCGCCTCATTCGGCGTGAACTTGATGGCGCGACACCACTGATCGGTTTTGCGGGCGCGCCCTTCACACTGGCAAGTTACATCATCGAAGGTGGATCGTCACGCAACTACATCAAGACCAAATGCATGATGTATGGCGATCCGCGCGCGTGGCATGCGCTGATGAGTAAACTCGCGCGCGTCGTCGCCGATTATTTAGTCGCACAAGTCAAAGCGGGTGCGCAGGCCGTGCAGCTCTTCGATAGTTGGGTCGGCGCGTTAAGCCCCGACGCTTATCGCGAGTACGTGCTGCCTTATTCGAAATTGATTTTGTGTGAAGTGCAACAGGCAGGTGCGCCGGCAATTCACTTTGGTACCGACACTGCTACCTTATTGCCATTGATGAAAGAAGCGGGTGGCACGGTGATTGGTCTCGATTGGCGCATGCCGCTCGATCGGGCTTGGGAAACAATCGGGTTTGATACGGCTGTGCAGGGCAATCTCGATCCAGTGGCTTTGTTCGCGCCACGCGCTGAGATCGAGAAGCGTGTGAAGATCATTCTCGATCGAGCCGCGAATCGCCCCGGGCACATTTTCAATCTCGGTCATGGTGTTTTGCCGGATACGCCCGTCGAAAACGTGAAAGCCGTCGTTGAGATGGTGCATGAGTTTTCGAAACGATCGAGAGTGATATGAACGGGATCGGTGTAGTGGCAGCCTGCGCAACATTTTTCGGCATTTGGCTGGGTCATGTGACCGTGCGCAAGGTTGAATACATCGCGCCGGATATTCGCATCCCGACGATCATTGCGATCATTATCGGGCTGACGCTGGAAGTTGTCGCACTGGCCAGCGGTGATGCAGCGCTATCAGGCGCATTCGGTATCCTCGGTATGACGGTGTTGTTTGATGCAATCGAATTCACACGTCAGTATCGTCGCGTGAAGAAAGGTCACGCGCCCGCTAATCCGGTCAATCCACGCCACGCGAAGTTGTTGGCCGAGGGCAAGGCCACGACGATCGATCGGCTCGATCGCGATCCAGTTGGTCGATCGGTCAGCGCCGATGAAGCGCTGACTCTGTTGAATGAGGACTACGCCAGTGAAATTTTTGCGGTAATATTCTTGAACTCGGGAATCCCCTTTCCTCCCGTATCGCCCGATACAAGAACATTTGACCACGGGCTGTTCACCATGAAGGCTAAACCGCCGGGTTCATCTCTTTTAGACTCCCTGGCCTCGACCACAATGCTTCCGTTATTATTGGCAACTTTCACCCTGTCTCCGGGCTTTAATCCCATTTTTTCCATGTCGTTTTTACTCATTACGATAGACGCCGAGAGTTTTTCATAATCCTTTCCAAACCTGTCGCGTTCCTGCGCCTCGACCTGGAAAATATCCCTGTATGTAGTGATTTTTATCTCGTACTCCGGGTTTTTCAGGAACTTTCCGACATCGATTCCCATTAAAGCGCCTCCATCAATCGCGTGAGCAGTTCCTCATCTGTTGGATAATCGCTTTCAATAATCTTTGATAACTCAATTTTTTTCCCGTCCATTCTCACGGCGGTGCCGCCTGATTCAACTCCAGATACAGCACAAGGGATTGTTACGGCGGCTATCTTTGATGTCATGGTAACACACGGGTCTATGCATATCACCGGTATGGATGCAAGGTGGCGGATTAATGAACGCGGCAGGCTTGATAGCGGGTCAGAACCCGCTACGAGCAGTGCGTCTATGCTTTTTTCGCGAAGAGTTTCAACGATGGAATATTTATCGTCATGAACCGCTTTTCCCTCAAATCTTACCCTGTTCACGAACCCAGTTTCATTAAACAGGTTCTCGTTAAAGCCGCGCATATTGTAATGACCCACCATGGGCATAATGTGGAAATTCGGGAGCTTATCTGCAAGTGAAACCAGGATATCAAAATCCTCTTTTATCGAATATGTGAGCCCGATGCCCACAAAAATCACCCCGAACTCTGCCTTTTTCAATATGGCTGCAAGCTCGAGCATCTTTTTTGGCTCATACGCAGGGACTTTCCCGGAGAGGGCATCTAATAGGGCAAGGATAAATTCCCTGTCGCCCTTTGGCTGTATCCTGTAAAAGTGCCCCTTGCATATCTTTGCGGTATTGGATTCGCGCACATCTATCGCTATGGCGACCCTATCTTCTTCGTAGCCACGCTGGCGGGATTCACCGCGGGGAAAATATGAGAACCTGGAAAGATGCCGCGGCTGTGAGTCCTGTGCATCCGATCCCCAATAGACAAGAACATCAGCTTTGTTCCTTACATCTTCGAGCGTGCATGTCCTGAATTTTTCATGGAGTATCTTTTCAATCAGGAGTCCCTGGCAAAATGATGATGTGTCATCGATTATTGCGCCCAGTTTTTTTGCCAGCTGGATTCCTTTTACCTGGGCTTCGCATGTTGAGTTACTAAAGCCAAAAAGCATCGGCGCTCTGGCATCCTTAAGTATCCCGGCAGCTTTCTTGATGGCACTTTCAATGTCCGAAGGTTTCTGGGCTATTGACGGTGCCAGCCTGTTAGTGCAGCCTTTTATCCGTGCTGCCCCCCGCCTGCATGCATTTTTCGTCTCTTTTATCCTGCCGTTCTCAACCACGACCTCAATATCATCGCATAATAATGCACATCCGGGGCAGGTTGACATTAAAAACACCTACACGAACTCGATTGCGCCGGCCGGGCATGGGTCTATGCATGCATAACAGAGCACCCTGTTTTTTCCGAAACGGCGGCATTCCCTGATATTTGAAGCCACCACTTTGCCGTCAACCACTTTAAAAATTACTTTATCGTTTGTGGGAGCGCATCCGATAGCTGCGCCTTTGGGATCATTAGCGACGTCCACAGGGCATGCAACCACGCAATTACCGCAGCCAGTACATAGTTCGGGATGGACTATCATGCCCGTCTCCTCAGCCCCGGCTGAAGGTAAAAGAAGGGCTTCAAGTTTTTCTTTCTGTTTTTTAAAATTCACTTCAAGTAAAGGCGTACAATCGGATACGTGCCTTTTCCTTCCCAGTAATGATACCGAGAAAGCCATGCATGTGGACTCACCGCATATTTTGCAGTTGGTTTTTGGCAAAAGCTGGTAAATCTCCAAAACTGTAACCATGGCTTGGGAATTGGTTTTGTAATGGATAAATGTTATGATTCCCGCTCCAGCATGGGAAATATAAAAAATATATATAGTAGAATTACCAATGAAATATTATGAAAGTAGTTTTCAGAATTATTGGCGGAGAGGAAGACCTCAACGAGATTGATGGGAAAGAAGAAAATGTGCATTTTTGTTTCAGGCCGTCTGAAAAAAACATTTTTGAGCTTGTGGCAAAAACCCCAAAACTGAAAAGGATACAACTGCCGTCGTCGTATCATAAAACGATTTCTAACACAACGAAAACGCTTTTAAAAATGAAAAATATCAAATTGTTAACCGGGGATATCTGGGGTCATCGGACTGACATAGACAGGTTTGCTGAGATAGAAATTTAAAAGTGATAGTGAGTTCTGCAGGTCAGGGCTGGAAGTAGTGGAATACATTTCTTCCACTTGCCGCAGAGGCTGTCACAATTCATTATTTTTATGAGTCAAGCATAAAGCTTGCAGTGGAAATGGCAAGGATACAGATGGATAATGTTGAGCTTTATGGCCTTTGAACTCAAACGGGGCACACAGGCGCCGGGCACCCGCCTGCATATTCATCATCAGCGGATACAAATTGATCAACCCTGTCACCCAGGTACAGCACCTGCTGGGTTTTACTCCCGTACCTGTAAACTGTAATTCCCTTGCATTTCAGTTCATATGCCAGCATATACGCTTTTTCAATTTCCTTGATATCCACATCGTTTGGAAAATTGATGGTCTTAGATACTGCGTTATCAGTATATTTCTGGAAAGCCGCCTGCATCCTGACATGCCACTCTGGCGCGATATCAAAAGCGGTCACAAACACGCGCTTTACATCATCGGGAATTTCATCGATGCCGGCGAGCGTTCCCTGCTTTGCGATTTTCATCATCAGTTCCTCGCGGTAAAAACCACGCTCTTTAGCCACAGCTTCAAAATACGGGTTTATTTCAAGGAGTTTAGTTCCTTCCATGACATTGCGCACGAAAGAAACAGCAAACAAAGGCTCGATTCCGCTTGAACAGCCTGCGATAATGCTGATAGTCCCCGTAGGAGCGACTGTGGTCACGGTGGAATTGCGTATCGGTTTCTTATACATGCTTCCTTGGAAATTTGGGAAAGCGCCCCGCTCAACCGCAAGTCTTTCTGAAGCGGCATGGGATTTTTCCTGGATGAATCTCATTATCGCTTCACCTGTTTTGAGGGCATCTTCAGAATCGTACGGGATGCCGAGATGCACGAGCATATCTGCAAAACCCATTATCCCAAGACCGATTTTCCTGTTTGCCTTTGTAATTTCCTCAATCTGGGGAAGCGGGTATTTGTTGATATCTATTACATTGTCAAGGAACCTGACTGCATCGTTTATGATTTTCCCAAGGTTTTCCCAGTCGATTTTGCCATCCTTCACCATTTTTGCAAGGTTTATCGAGCCGAGGTTGCAGGATTCATAGGGCAACAAAGGCTGCTCCCCGCAAGGATTTGTGCTTTCCATTTCCCCTACCTGCGGCGTTGGGTTGTGCCTGTTGATTTCATCTATGAACACAACCCCGGGGTCGCCTGTTCTCCAGGCCATTGTTATTATGAGGTTCCAGATATCCCTGGCCATCACCTTCTTCACCATTTCCCTGTTCCGCGGGTTTATCAACCCGTATTCGCCATCTTCCCTGACGGCTTTCATGAACTTATCATCCACGGCTACCGAGATATTGAAATTCGAGAGTTGTCCTTCCTTTGTTTTTGCAGTGATGAATTCAATGATATCAGGGTGATCTGCCCGTAGGATCCCCATATTGGCGCCGCGCCGCTTTCCTCCCTGCTTTATGATATCCGTGGTGGTGTCGAACACCCTCATGAAAGAAACCGGTCCTGATGCCACCCCTTTTGTAGATTTTACAATATCTCCCGAAGGCCGCAGGCGCGAAAATGAAAAACCCGTCCCACCGCCTGACTGCTGGATAAGCGCCATGCTTTTAACCGCATCAAAAATGCTCACAAGCGAATCCTCAACAGGAATGACAAAACAGGCTGAAAGCTGTCCCAGGTCTGTGCCCGCGTTCATGAGCGTGGGGGTATTGGGCAGAAATTCAAGATTGACCAGCATGTTGAGGAATTCATCTTCGGATTCCGGGTCAAGAGCCACGGCTTTTGCGATGCGCCCGAAAAGCTGGAGCGGTGTCTCGATCACATTCCCATCCTCATCTTTTAACAGGTATCGTCTCTTGAGGACTCTTGCGGCATTAATGCTCAACTTCAGTTCATCCTTTACTCCGAGAAATTCCTTGGCTTTCCGTATCTGTGAGCGCTTTTCCCTGTACAGGATGTACGCTTTCGCAACCCCGGTATAGCCGGTTTTAATCAAAACCTCTTCGACCGCATCCTGGACATCCTCAACACCCGGGATTCCAGTGATTCTTTTTTCAAGAAGCTCGACTACCTGCTTTGCTATATCCTCTGCCCTTTTGCCATCCTTGCTTTTTGTGGCGATAAAAGCCTTAAAGACGGCTTTGGCTATCTTTGTGCTGTCAAAATCTACTATTCTCCCGTCTCTTTTTTTGATTTTCTCAATCATTTTTAACCCCTTGTTCAGACACTATAATATTAGTAGTGGTGTTTAATAACTTAAATCTTGAGGCTTTTCAGTGTTATTCAAGGTTTCTTGATACCAGTGGAAAATATTATAAAATTATAAACATTAAATTTTTGGCGCCGACAGGAGCGGCGGATTGCTCTGAAAGCTTGCCGCTTCCGCGGTCTATTGATATACAGGGGTAGGTGTTCTTAATCCGGTTACGCTAGTTAGTGAAATAGTCAACAGCAAGTGACGGAACACGGATTCGACGGATGCGCACGGATTTTCATTGATATTTTCTTCCATATATTACCCCCATACCTCCGTAATCTTCTCCATTATCTTTCCCTCAAAAAGCTCGATCAGTTTCTTATTTGCCTCGACCAATTTCTGTTTCTCTTCGATACGGGCAACGATTTCTGTCCGGGAAGGGGCGGGATAACATATCGAAATACAGAGGCACGGTGGCGGTGCTTACGCTGGTCACGCCTCTACCTTCTGCTTGACTATCTTGAGTCTGATACCTCCAGGCTCGGTTTCGATAGGCAGCTTAAAGTTCGAATTAAGGTGATAGAGATCTGCAATCACTTTTGGAAGTCGTATAGATATGCTGTTACCAGATTTATATACAGTCGCCTCCACACCTTTCTTCAGTGCTTTAAAGTATTTGACGATGTTATCCACATCATTAGGGTCGCTGTGTTCATTACCGCACTCGCAACGCCAGCCATGTATAACAAATCCTTTCAGGTTAATATCTTCCACTGTATTCATTTCTTTTCCACATATATTGCATTTATGCATCTTGTTCACCTCGCATTAATTTCAATTTTTCTTTGGTAGCTCTAATTTTTCCGACATGTCTTATAAGCCAATAATCATCATAGTCCTCGATAGCCACGATGTAGATAATCTGTCCGCGGTGGCACCACTTTTCGATTATACCTTTTTTTCTCTGGGATACTTCTTTACCATTTTCAAGTAATTCTATTATCTGATGTATTTCAATTCCGAGTTCTATCATTTCACCATCGGCATTTATGTTATGGTCAGGAATTAATGGCTTATTTTTCCATGTTATCAAGCCATATCAACCTCATAATGTATAAACATAATTCACCATATGTATATACTTTTTTGTTTTCCACAGAAAGGTACGGAGGCGCAGAGATATAGTTTTTATCGAGTTTTTGCATAAAAATGCGGCGCCTGTTATCCCCATGCAACCAATATCCATCAAAATACCGCGCCGCCACCCTCTTCTTTCCAGCAGGTGTGACAGCAGGAGATGGAAGGGTGTGAGTATGCGAACATGATTGTTTTGGTTGAAGAAATGGTATTCATCCAGACGAAAGGAACACGGATGACGCGGATTGGACGGATACGCACGGATTTTTTTGTGCTAATCAATACCCTGTCGTTTCATCAGTTTGTTTTTTCTCAAAAAAAGGACTACTTATACAGTCTGGAAGAATTGAACTGCAAAATCACAAAAGTCTATAATTGTTTGTTTGTCTAAATCAAACTCTTTGCGGTTTCCTAAATAATTTCTTGAACTTGGTGTAATTTGTTCTCCCGCTTCTAATTCCTCAACCGTTACACATTTAATATGTTTTTTTGATACAAGAATTATATAGGCATTTCTATAAGGAGATATTGTCAATTTAAAGGGATATATTTAAATATCTTCATCGCCATATAATTTCATGGTGAATATGGGCGAAGAGATTTATAAATGTCCAAAATGTGGAAGTCAGGATAGTGTTTGGCGTGGATACAGGTACAATGAATCGGGGAAAAAAAGATTGAGAAAATGCAAAAATTGTGGTTCAAAATTCTCCCCTGATGATGGATTCATAAGACGACGTTTTCAGAAAGAACACATTGTAGAGGCAGTATCT
>JAPZAO010000197.1 GCA_027460615.1 Candidatus Methanoperedens sp. | reverse complement strand
TCTGCTTTCTGATAAAAATAACGGTTTCGGGATTGAAAGCAACTCTGCCAAAACAGAAATAGTCCCGAACCAAGGGAAAGAGTTTCAAGTCTTAACCTTTACGAACGTTC
The DNA here is from genome assembly GCA_027460615.1 of Candidatus Methanoperedens sp. GTDB lineage: Archaea > Halobacteriota > Methanosarcinia > Methanosarcinales > Methanoperedenaceae > Methanoperedens. The sequence continues at coordinate 7,724 of JAPZAO010000197.1, read as the reverse complement.
CGAAAGACCAGCGGCTGGATATCCAGATAACAGGGTACGTTCCCTCAAAGACAGGAAGCGGAGGAGATTTCAGTTATTATCTTATCCCTGCAGTAGCTGTAATATTGATTGGGGCGGTTTCTTATCCGTTGCTCAAGAACAAAATCGGCAAAAAGCGAGGAAGACGTTTTATTAAAAAGGTGCCCGTTGCAGAAGTTACGATCGATGAGCCGCAGGGAGCAGTTGATGTTGTCTCTCAGCCCAATATTGTTACAGAGAATGCCACCGGGAAAGATATAAGTGAAATGTCATTCGACGAACTGCTTGCTTTTAAGAATGCTGCATTTGAATCGATTCTTGTTCTTGAAAACAAATTCAATACAGGACAAATCACGGAAAAAGAGTACAAAGAACTCAAGAAAGAACATAAACAAAATGCAACGCTTGTCATAAAACAATTGAAAGAAGCAGCATTAAACCTGGATCTCAACCAGCCAGTTCCGGAACTTGAAAAAATGATAGGACACATAGGCGACATAGATATTCTGGAAGACCTGCTGGAACGGGAAAAAGAAGGAGAAAACAGGAATGAACTGAAGGAGATTATTGAACTGAGGATAGATGATATCGAACGCGATGAGTAAATATGCATGAGAATGCGGGGAGACCCGCATCTCTGTTCAATAACGTCTCCCGAAGATGAGGGAAAAAATGTACAGGGTGCTTATGCTGTTTGTTATTCTAATATCAGGAATTTATCCAGTCATGGCAGATGATACTATGACATCTAGCCTTATATGCCCGTGCGAATGCGCCATGGTTATTTCAACATGCGATTGCACCACTGCAATACAGGTTAAAAAAGAAATCACCCAGATGAAGGAAAATGGCTTTTCGGAAAAGCAGATATTTTCAGCACTTCAGGCAGAGTACGGAAAGGAGATTCTGGCAAATCCTGGAAAAACAAATTCATTATCATTATGGGCAGGAGGTATATTATTAAGCATTTTATTTGTGTTTCTTGGATACATTTTCATCAGAAAACCCAGCAAGGATACTATACCTGATATAAAAAAGTATGAACAACGGTTTGAAGAAGAATATCATGAGTTTTTATCCGAATTGGATGAACCTGACAAAAATATAGAACCTTTTTCAAAAGATTCAACAGACAAGGAGGGAAAGTGAAAATCACTTTGAGAGGAGCCATATCTGTGTTAATAGTAATTTTTTATATCATAGGTATAGCCTCTTCACAGACCGATGGGGGTATTTCAGGTTTAAAAAATACTGCCGGAAATATTACATCAAGCATCCAGGAAAACATATCCGGGATTGGAGGTAACAATTCAATTAATGGACATAATCTGAGCAATCAGAGCTACGATGTAAGGGTAGCTCTTGACCATATTTTCATTTCAAAGAAAAACAATTCTCTTGAGGTATCTGAGATCGTTGTATTCAGGAATGAGGGCAGGGAGATTTACTACACCAAGGATAACCATACATTCTTTGGCATATCAACCCCGCTTGATGCGAAAAATCTGAAAACCCAGGTAATGGAGTGCTGCCTTGTTCAGGAGGGAGGAATGGTCTATATGGATCCAATGCAGCCGATTGCACAGGGTTCTAACTTCGAGATGCAGATATTGTATACACTTCTTCCTGATGGCCCAGAATATGTGTTCAATAAAAGTGCCGTATACAACACCACTTCTGTCTTGATGTTCATTGATAGAAAAAGCGGCATGAGCATAGACGGATCGAATGAGACTATAACGCTTGGAGGAAATGAATATAAAGTTATCACTTTTAATGATCTCAAAGCAGGAGAGACTGTAAGTATTCCAGTTAAAATGACGAAGGAACCGAATTATCTGTATGCAGGAATTGGAATTTTTTCTTTGTTTTCAATTGGTTTAATCTATCGTTTCAGGGCGAAAATCTTCGGAAGAAAAAAAGAATTCACTCTGGAAGAACTTGAGAGTGAGAAAAGAAAGATTTTCAAGACGATTTATGGATTTGAAAGACACGCAGGACCTGAAAGGTCTGAAGAATTCAGGAAATTGATGGAAGAGTACAGGCTGAAAGCAATCCAGATTTTTATTAAAATTGATAACTTAAAAAATAAAGGTCAGTCCGAACTGCTACGAAGTGATGAAACCGGCGTAAATAGAACGTAATCAGGAGGATTAAGAGTGTCAAGATTAAAAAAACATAAAGCAAGGAAAGAAAAACAAGAAAAAAAGCGGCCATACATGAGCATTTTGTTCATAATCATCGTCATTGCGATTTTCGGCGCTGCACTGTATTTGATCATAAGCAAATCAGCATCCTTAGAACCTGTGAACAAAGATGCTATTAAAATGACCATCTCCATGGCAGGCTTTGAACCAAATATAATCAGGGCAAAAGTAGGTCAGCCTGTCACCATAAACCTGATCAACCCGGATAACTCAATGCATACAGATGGCGGTGGTATTCACAACTTCTATCTTAAAGAACCCGGCGTAAGCAATGTAAATATCACAGTTCAGCCGGAAAGCCAGAAAGTCTTCACCTTCACGCCCACACAGGCAGGGGAATATCAATGGTATTGCGACTCATGCTGTGGAGGTAAGGAGAATCCAAACATGCACGGAACGCTTATAGTGGCTTGAAGGAAGTACAATGGCAATAGACCCACATACATTGACTCTCCCCCTTGTAATCATTGCAGGCTTAGTTGACGGCTTTAACCCATGTGCGTTTGCAGTTCTTCTGCTTTTTATAACCTTTACCATGGGCATGCTCCAGTTGCAGGCAAATTACAGGTATGGATTAATGAAGGTGGGTTCGATATATATAAGCGGTATTTTCATAACCTATGTGTTAATTGGTGTGGGCATTCTTAGTGCAGTTTCTTTCTTTTCCACAACTCATGCCGTGGGTAAGGCTGCTGGATTTATTTCCATCATACTTGGTGTGATAGTAATGAAGGATTATTTCATACCAGGCAGCTCCTTTCTGGCGATTCCCGGGAGCATGCACACGTCAATAAACAACTGGATAAAGCGCACCACAGTGCCCGGAGTTTTTGGAGCCGGTGTCCTTGTCGGCCTTTGCACAGTGCCGTGCAGCGGCGGCATCTATCTTGCAGTAATAGGTATGTTGTCACTGCAATCCACACTTGCCCAAGGCATATTGTACTTGCTGCTTTACAACCTGATGCTTATCGTGCCTCTTGTTGCAGTTCTTTTAGCCTCAGCAAATAGGAAAGTGGTAGATAAAATGGTTGCATGGCAATCAAGGAATAAAACACAGGTGAGACTGTTAATGGGCTCATTCATGGTAGCAATGGGATTTGTGATACTGTTGATAATATGATACGGAGGATGATATGAAATCAAAATTAATTTTTAGTGCAGTTACGATTACCGCGATCTTAATAATCGCCTACATTCTGTCCAGTGGCGCGCAAACGTTAAACAAAACGCCAGGTGAAAAACTAACAGCCCGGGATACTAATAAACCAGCGAAAGTCGAACTTCCGGAATTCGCCCAAAAAACCGGACGAGTGGCGGAAGCTTACATATTTGCAGTACAGAATCAGGACAAGCTCAAGTATCTTGCGTGTTACTGCGGCTGTGCAGGCATGCAGCATTCCGATGTGCTCCTTTCGCATAAGAGCCTGAAGGAGTGTTACATCAAGCCTGATGGCAGCTATGAGCCGCATGCTTCGGAATGTAAGCTATGCAACGACATAACACTTGAGGCAAGGGACCTGTTGATGACGGGATCTTCCCTGAAAGATGTGAGGGAAAAAATTGATAATGAGTATTCAGGCAGAGGTGTTGGAACAAATACATCGCTTCCGCCATAAAATACTTACTTTACATTAAACGTAAAGTACATATACTGTAAAACATAAAAAGGAGAAATGAAAAATATGCAAACAGACCCAATTTGTGGAATGCAAGTAGATGAGAAAACAGCGCAGTATAAATCAGAATATAATGGAAAAACCTATTATTTCTGTGCGCCCGGATGTAAAAAAGCATTTGATTCTGAACCAGAAAAATACCTGAAGAGCGGACCTGTGGGCATGGGCGAGAAAAAACCCTGGTGGAAGTTCTGGTAACTATCAATATTTTTTACAAAGAATTAGAGGTGCATGAATGGAAAGCGATACAAATAACCCAAATATAAATGAAGGGTTTTTCAGCAGGCACAGGCATACATTAATGATGGCGCTCTGTTGCTTAATCCCGCTTGTGCTCCTGGGGATTTTATGGATTGCAGGAGTTTCGCAGAACATACTTTCTTTTGGGATAATCTTGCTCTGCCCGGTAATGCATCTACTGATGATGAAAAATATGAAACATAGTACGCAGAACCCTGAAAGCGAGATTGTTGAAAACAAAAAAGAGGAACTTACATGAGAATTTTTGGAATTATAATAGCGTTATCTATATTGGCAGCAGTTGCTATCAGCGGATGCCTATCAGGAGGCGATAAGCCTCCGGCTGATTTACTGGAGCCCAGAGTGAATTCAGAAGCGGATGTTACAATATCCGTAACTTATCTTCCTGATATTACCGATGCCACTGCTTTTGAAATTAAAGTCACTGCCCACAAGGACTACGACGATAATTTTAAGGATAACTCTTACCTGCGAGATTCCAGCGGCAAAATATACCAACCACTATCTTATGAGGGCGCAGGCGGGCATCATGCAAGCGGTACACTTCGATTTCCAAAGATAGAAAGCAAGAGTTTTGAACTTGTGATCAAGGATGTTGCAGGAGTAAACGAGAGAGTCTTTAAGTGGTAAGCATATGCCAGATATCAGAAGCCTTTTAAAAAATCCATATGTTTTCGGGGCAAGTATAGGGATACTTGTTATACTTTTCAATATCTCTATCGCTTCCTTGGCTGAAGGTTCGTTTCAGAAAGGATATCAGGTATTTCTAACAAACGGGATATTTGTTTACCTGATCCCCTTGGCAGTTGGGATTCAAATGGGGCTTTTCAGATATCACAGGAATATTACAACTGGAAATATCGCTGGTTCAGAAAAAATGGGCATGACTGGCTCGGCCACTTCGTCAGTAGCGATGGTGGCATGCTGCCTACACCATGTAAGTGACCTGTTGCCCGCAGTTGGTTTTATCTTGGCAGCATCCTCATTCCTTATTCAATATAAAGATGCCATAATCATAATAGGATTGATGGCAAACATGGCGGGAAGTGCCTACATTGCAAGAGCGATCTTGAAGGACAGGTCAATTATTGCAGAAGCAGAAAAATCAATGGTCTAACAGGGGAAATATGAAAAAAATTTATATTGTAATTATCGTGGCTGCTGTGCTTGCAGCAGCTTTTCTATACCCATCAGGTGCAAAAAAAAGCATCTTCACTGAAAAAGTGGTAGATATGACTTTGATCAGATACGAGACTGGTGAAGTCGCAGCACAGCAGATATCGAGCATGTACGGATTGAAGGATATACCACTTGCGAAAGCTTATTCAGCAGTGTATAAGAGTAAAAACGGCACCATGCGCATGTGGGTTGTTGAGGCTCCTGACCATAATGCTGCAAATGATGCATTCAATGCCATGAACACCATGCTTGGAGGTTCAACAGGACATGAGGGGCATGAATACTCAGGCGATGTGGGACAAACCGAGTCGCATACAGGGCACGACGATGCGAGTATGATGAATAATAATTTCACCAAACCCGTAAAATTGGATATCATTGAGTTTGTGAAGCCCGAAGTATATATGATGAACGCAAATAATGCAGTCAATTATTATTATTTTAAAATGAATTACAATAGGGGAAGAGTCTATTGGATAATTTTTGATTCCCCTGATATAGACTATCAGATATCAATTGTGAAACAGGCAGTAATGGACATCTAGGTGAGGCCATGAAGAAAAATAAATCGGAACTATACCTTGCAATTTTCATAATCGCCGTAATAGCTGTTACTGCATTCCTTTATCTTCAGACGCAGGAGAAAAATACCAACGGCATATTCCCTGAAAAACTGGGGGATATGAGCCTTGCTCTTTACAGGGATGGGGATGCAGCCATGACTGAAGTAAAAGCACTGCATGGCAATAATCCTGATGTAAGGATCGAGAATGCCTATATAGCAAACTACAGGAGTACGCCTGCTAGCAAAGCCAAATTCTGGGTATCAGAGTCTAAGACAAAAGAAGAAGCCGCATCCCTTCTTGAGACCATGAACAACAAAGTGGGAAAAACAGGGATGTTCAGCGAGTCCACGCCTTTGAACATAGAAGGCATTACGGTCTATTTTGTGAGTGGAAAACCGGAACTCGGTCTATATCATTACTTCTATGCCAAAGATAAAAGAGTATTCTGGATACAGATAGATAACCCGGACGAATCTTACAGGCTCAACTTCGTGAGAGAGACCATAAAAAGGATATAGGAAGTTCCATGAAAAAAATTTTACGCGACCTTATCGCCTCCGGATTTATTGTGCTCATGGTTTTAGCTCTGCTTTCAGGTGTATCAGTGCTTCTTGGCTTTGAAAAACCTGAAAATATCGAAGGGGGAGGGCATCATGCATTTACAGATTATGCTTATGGCAAATGGGCATCAACACTTCTTAGCATCGGACTTTTTTCCGTCTTCGTGCTCAGCTTCCTTACCCCGCTAAAGAAAAAGAACTGGCGGACCCTAGGGATATACGAGGCGTTCATAATAGCGCTGTTCTCGGAGATGTACGGCTTTCCGCTAACGATATATGTTCTCTCTTCGCTTTTCGGACTGAACCTCTCTTTTGGACATGCAGAAGGACACCTCCTCGGGGTACTCCTCTCAAAAGCAGGTATAATGAGCATGGAAGCCGCATGGGCGCTTGTGATGGTGACAAGCAGCGCGGTTATATTCCTGGGACTATTCCTGATGTCAACCGGCTGGAGCAGGATACATGCTTCTAACGGCGAACTTGTGACTGACGGCATATACAAATATGTCAGACATCCCCAGTACCTTGGTCTCATAATTCTAACCATCGGCCTGCTCATCCAGTGGCCTACGATAATTACGCTTGCAATGTGGCCTGTTCTTGTTTTGATGTATTACAGGCTTGCGAAAAGAGAAGAAAGGGAAGCGATAGAGGCTTTTGGGGAGAGATATGAAGAGTATAAAAAGCAGACGCCTATGTTTTTGCCGTCAGTTAAAAGATATTTTACACATCAGGTTTCATCATGACAGCAATACTCTGGATCTCCCTCATACTTCTGGCTGCTGCATCAGTACTTCCAAAAACCAATAATTCAAGGTTCCTGTTTGGAAGCGCTGGCTGGGTATTCCTTTCCATTTACTGGTCTTTGCAGCCTGAGGCGTATATAGGGCTGAAGGATTATGTTAACGCCTTTCTGGTAATCGCCGCCGCCGCAATATCCCTGTTCATAGCTTATATCATCCTTCAATCAAGAAATAAGAAAGAAGGCGGCTATGAGGTATTTATTTCATTATCCAGGGCAGCATCTGTTGGAGGTCTTTTGTATTTCCTTTTTGCAGAAGTTGGCTACTTAAATACCGGGATAATCTCAACAGTCACAAAGCAGGCAATCTGGGTTTCCGGGAAATTCGGGGTCCCGGTTACACAGGTCGCATGGAACCAGTTCGCAGTCAACGGCCTTGCTGTTGAAATAATACTTGCCTGCACCGCAATCGAAAGCATAGCCCTGTTTTCAGGCATAATCTCGTCGGCAGAAGG
>JAPZAO010000196.1 GCA_027460615.1 Candidatus Methanoperedens sp. | reverse complement strand
GGGAAGAAAGCAGAGAGCTGTATACGAAGTTCAATTTTGTTGCATATCAATTGCTGTTGCTTACAAATTTGCAGAACAGTCTTAAACCGGCTAACGCTTTCGAGAATTATATTTAATCGACTGGCATAAAAAATATAAAGCAGCCTTTTGCAAATAGCTTATGCCATCAGTTATTTTAATAAAATATAGGTTATTGTACCTTCATTGGACTACCGAATTGTATTATTCGGATTCCATTAACCTTTTTTCTAACTTTGGTCGTGTTCTTTTATATGTTAGAGAGACTGGTCAAATTAGAAAAATGATTTTTTAAGGTAATTGGATTCTCTCTATCCAACCATCCAAAATTTATAGAAACCTATATAAGTAGGTAAACGGTAGCTTATAGTCGGTCTTGGCATATCCTTTGAGGCAACCTCTCAATTTGGGAAAATACATTGTAACAGTTGATTCAAAGTTAGCGAATCTACATTTGTCAAAAAAGGTATGTCGGGACCACAAACTTCAAAGGAGAAAAAATATGGCGACACCAACACCTGAAAAGGTTCTGGAATTCATAAAAGAAAAAAACGTAAAATGGGTAGACCTCCAGTTCATGGATATACCTGGTTATATCCAGCACATCACAATCCCGTCATACACACTGAAAGAAGAAGATTTCATTGACGGCATAGGAAAACTGGACGGCTCATCGATCAAGGGTTTCAAGTCAATCTTCGAATCGGACATGAGAATGTTCCCCGACCCGGCTACATGCGCAATCCTGCCGTGGACAGACAACACACCCCACAGGACCCTCCGGTTGATATGCGACCTCTACGATGCATTCGGCGGACCGCGATTCACACGCGACCCCAGGCACATAGCGCAAAGGGCTGAAGGAGCAGTTGAAAAAGCTGGATTTGACCTCTCATACTGGGGACCTGAGCTTGAGTTCTTCGTTTTTGACTCATTCAGGATGCTGCCCAGCTTCTCGACCGCGCGCGACGCCTGGTCAGGCACAGGATACGAGATAGAATCAAAAGAAGCGCCCTGGTCGCAAACAAGCGGCATCAACCACCCCATCAGGTTCAAGGAAGGCTACTATCCCGCACCGCCGCAGGACACGCTCCAGGAATACAGGAGTGAGGTGTCCGGGCAGCTTTATGACTACTTCGGCATTGTGGTTGACGCGCACCACCACGAAGTAGCTACCGCAGGACAGTGCGAGATAGACATGAAATACGATACTCTTACGAAGATGGCAGACAACGTGCTCACATACAAGAACGTGGTCAAGAACGTGGCATACAATATGAATATGATAGCAACATTCATGCCAAAACCGATATTCGGCGACAACGCTTCCGGCATGCACATCCACCAGTCGCTCTGGAAGAACGGCAGGAATACCTTCTATGACCCGGACGATGAGTATGCTGAAATATCGCAGACCTGCCGCTATTATATCGGCGGGCTCATGGAACATTCAAGGGCGCTCTGCGCAATCACCTCGCCCACCACGAACTCGTACAAGAGGCTTGTGCCCGGCTATGAGGCACCTGTTTATATCGCATGGAGCAAGCGCAACAGGTCTGCAAGCGTAAGAGTTCCGGTATATGAAAAGGGCAAGGAAGCGCCCAAGAGAATTGAGTTCAGGCCGCCTGATACAAGCTGCAACACCTACTTTGCGTTTGCTGCGCTCACTTCGGCAGGACTTGACGGGATAAAGAAGAAGATGGATCCCGGAAACCCGTGCGATGAGAATATCTATCACATCACAGCGGAGCGCAGGAAGGAGATGGGTATCAAGGAGTGCCCGGGCTCGCTGAAAGAGGCACTTGAAGAACTGGAATCCGACAGGAAGTTCCTTGAACCGGTATTCCCGGCGGATGCAATCGATATGTGGATAGAGCTCAAATCCGAGGAGTATAAGCAGAACTCAATCAGGCCCACGCCGTACGAGTTTTACCAGTATTTCGATATTTAAACCAGTCTCGTTCCGGCATGCTGCGGACCATGCTGGAATGCATTTTTTCCACTGTTATTGATTTTAAGGATTTGAAAAAACTGGAATAATTACATTAAACCGTTGATTCAGAATCTTTCGCCGGGTTTGAATAGAAGTATAGTATTAACTGACCGAATACAATAAGGAATATTTCATATAGGTGAGAGGCGATGCAGTGAACACGGATTATGTTAAGCAACGACCTGATTAATGAGCTTAAAAGAAAGACAGTTCACCTGACCTCGATTATAATCGTCCTGACCTATTACTATTTCGGGAAACAGGCAATCCTTTCATTGCTCACGGTTTTCTTGATTACAATCCTTGAACTTGAGTATTTCAGGATTGAGTGGGGAAAGAAGCTCCCCCTCGTGCACGGTCTTTTCAGGACAAAAGAAGCGGACAGGCTTGGCGGGCATGTTTTTCTTGCAATAGGAAGCATAATAGCAATCTCGGTCTTCCCGAAAGAAATCGCTTCCGCTGCCATACTTATGACGACTTTCGGGGACGCTTCGGCTGCGATTTTTGGAAAGGCGTTCGGGCGGACATGGATTCCAGGATTGAAAGACAGGGCAATCGAAGGATGCGCCGCCGAGTTCATAGTGGACATAATCATCGGATGGATTTTCCTCCCGGGCTGGATTGCGATTCTTGTAATGGCAGGAACGGCTACTGTTGTGGAAACATTGACCAATAAGATGGATGATAATCTCTTAATCCCGCTCTTTTCAGGGTTTAACGGACAGCTTGTCTTTTTTATTCTTGGATATTTTAGTTGAAAAAGTTATGATAGAACTGGATGGCTCTTACGGTGAAGGCGGCGGGCAGATATTAAGAACAGCCGTGGCGCTTTCCGCAGTGACAGGAAAGGAGGTCAAAATAGATAACATCAGGCGGGCAAGACCCAAACCCGGTCTATCTGCGCAGCATGTAAAATCCGTGGAAAGCCTCGCAGGAATATGCGAAGCGCATATCGAAGGATGCTGCATGCAATCGACCCGCCTGCATTTTGCGCCCGGGAAAATAAAAGGTGGAATTTACGAAATGGATATAGGCACCGCAGGCAGCATATCCCTTTTCCTGCAATGCCTCATGCCTGCCGCAATGCATGCGCCTTGCGCCGTCATGATAAAGATTACCGGTGGAACCGATGTCCAGTGGTCGCCATCCATTGATTATCTCAAATTCGTGACACTTGGCGCTCTCTCGCGGATGGGGTACGACTGCGAAATCAGGCTCATCAGGAGAGGATATTATCCGCGCGGGGATGGCTGCGTTGAAGCTCTCATTAATCCTTCAAGCCTCACAAAAGCAAGCTTTGATACGAATCACTGTGATCTCGTGGAGGGAATTTCCCATTCATCCGGCCTGCCGGGGCATGTGGCAGAAAGACAGGCGGAAGTTTCGCAAAAAAAGTTACAAGAGTTTGGATTCGATTCAAAAATCTCTCTTGAAGTAAATGATTACGCTTCAACCGGAAGTGGAATAACGTTGTGGTGCGGTACCGTAGGAGGGAGCGCTCTTGGGAAACCGGGATTAAGAGCCGAGAAAGTGGGAGAAATGGCAGCCGAGGCGATACTCCCAGAATTAAGTGCGGGTGCCGGCGTGGATATATTCCTTGCCGACCAGTTAATCCCGTATATTGCATTGGCGGGAGGCGGCTCTTTTACAACGCGGATTATTACTCCGCATACTAAGACCAATATATGGGTGACCGAGCAGTTCCTCCCTGTGAAATTCAAGATTGAAAAAATGGAAAAAGGGTTGTTCAGGGTTTGGGTCTGAGTTGGGGTGCGGAAGATATTTCTGGACAAAAATTGGAAAATCCAAAAATTGCGAAGCTTTCGAGCATCTGGGTCCAGATACTCCTCAAATTTCATTGCTGAGTTCGTGACTGAAGGCGATAGGTGTTGCGTGCTTCCATCAGAATATCTTGAACCAGAATAACAATTGTGGCGCTGAAAATTGGGGCACGGATAAAACTATAAAGATGGCTACTTACGTAGCTTAAAGCATTTTCATTTAACGCAAATTATACGCAGTTTTAATAATTTGATTTAATCATTTTTTCATATATTATACGAAGAAGGAAACCGCCAACAATGCCAATAAATGTATAAATCCAAGGTCTCAACTTCTTAGTTTTTTGTATTAACTCTAACCTAATTTCATCAATACCCCATGCGACTAATGGGTCTACTTTTAATTTCACAATTATATCAGGACTATGAATATAGTCTATTATTGGATATGGTCCTACTCTTGATATACCATAGGCCTCTCCGAATTCAGTTTTTGTTACGAGATCCAGTGTGTCTAATTTTTTTTCATTTATATAAATTTCAGCTTTTTTTCCATATCCTCTCATATCACCCACTTTTGTTGAGTGTAAACCTCCGTGTGTTCTAATAGTTGATATTTTTAAATATGCACTACTTAACGAACCAATCACCTTTTTGTCAATTTTAAAATGCCATTCTGCCCATCCTCCTTTCCATTCGTTGTCATCTTCACTTTCCGGATTAACTCCAATAATCAATGTATATTCAGAATACCATTTTCTACTAAATTTATCTAAATCTTTAGTACTAAAATGAGTGCCTCGATTAGATGTATCTAAACCTTTTTTAGGTTCTGGACTGGCAGGTTTTAAAATTATTTCACGAAATACATTATCAATTTTTTCTAACATATTATCACTATCTTGATATATATAATCTAAAATGTTTGATATATTTTTTATCATCATTCTCGTTGAAATAAATTGCATATAACCTATATTAAATGAAGTCTTGCATTCGTCGTGAGCAGTCAATTTCATCAATTATAAGATGCCACGGTTTTCAAACCGAGGTCATTGACCCTTTTAGTTTTTATATTTTTACTACCGCTCAAAATTAAAATTCTGCTTCACAATCTTCAGGGCGCAGTAATTCCCGCACATGGTGCATGCATCTTCATCATCAGGCGAGCGGCTGTCCCTTACTGATTTTGCATGTTTGGGATCAATCGCCAGCTCATACATCCTGTCCCACTGCAAATCGCGCCTCGCCCGCCCCATATCAAGGTCGCGCTGCCGGTCATTGTTCTTCACCATATCACCGATATGCGCAGCAATCCTCGCGGTTATCACGCCCTGCTTCACGTCATCGATGTTGGGGAGCGCAAGATGTTCTGCTGGAGTTACATAGCAGATGAAATCGGCGCCGGCTGCACTTGAAATGGATGCGCCTATTGCCGGCAACTATGTGGTCGTAACCGGGTGCAATATCGGTGACCAGGGGGCCTAACATATAGAACGGCTTCTCACCGCTTAATCGTTTCATGAGCTTTACATTTGCATCAATTTCGTCAATCGGGATATGACCCGGTCCCTCTACAATGGTCTGCACGCCTGCTTCGTGCGCCCTGTCTGAAAGCTCCGAGTTCATTATGAGTTCCTGTATCTGCGCCCTGTCTGTGGAGTCGTGTATGGCGCCTGCGCGCATGCCGTTGCCCATGCTGAGCGTGACTTCGTGCTCTTTCATTATCTCAAGAAGGTAATCGAATTCGCTGTACAGCGGGTTCTCTTTCTCGTTATGCAGCATCCATGCGGTCATGAACGCTCCGCCGCGCGAGCAGAGTCCGCCAAAGCGCCCCTGTCTTTTTAGCCTCTCAACCGTAAAGAGGTTTATTCCGGTATGGATAGCCATGAAATTCGTACCAAGCTTTGCCTGCTCCGCTGTTACCTTGAAAAGTTCATCCTCTTTCATGTCCACCGTGCTTCCGTATTTCCTGATAGCCTCGATAAAAGCCTGGTAAAGAGGCACACTGCCCACTGAAAGTGTTGTCGCCTCAATAATTTTTTTCCTGATTTCATAAAAATCCCCGCCTGTTGAGAGTTCCATGAGCGTGTCTGCGCCTGTGGCTTCCGCAACCTTTGCTTTCTCTATTTCCATTTCGATATCCACTATATCCGAGGATGTACCGATAGAGGCGTTCACTTTAGTCCGAAGCCCTTTTCCGATGCCGCAGGGTTTTGGGGAGCGATACGGGCTCACCGGGATGACAATCCTGCCGCTCGCTATCCCGCGCCGCACGAATTCGGGTTCAACGCCCTCATCTTTCGCTACCTGTTTCATCTCTTTTGTAATGCTGCCTTTTTTTGCTTCAGTGATTAGACTCATAAGAATTACCGGTCTTTCGAAATGTGGCGCTTATATTTAAATATGTTCAATCAGAAAAATTGATTTTAAATCAAGTAAAATTGATTTGTTTTTTAAGAATGTTTATACACATAAAATTTTTATTTAAAGCTTAGACCTCCTCCATGCTGGCAAAGCCTTATCTGGTAAGAAAGTAAGAAAGTATTATCATGGCAACAGAAGTCGAGTTCACAAAAATGTCCACAAAAGGTCAAATAGTGATTCCTAAAAAACTCCGCGAAGGATTTGAAGAAGGAACACCATTTGCAGTTATACGGGACAGAGATACGATCCTTCTCAAAAAAATAAAACTCCCTGGTATTAAAGAATTTGAATTTCTTGCAGAAAAAGGAGAAAAGATAGCAAAAGAACGAGGAATAAAAGAAACAGACGTTGATGAAATCATCCATAAACACCGCAAAGTACAGGATTAAAAAATGGTAAAAGTAGCTGCTGATACCAATATTTACATTTCAGCTTTACATTCTTCGAGTGCTTTGCGGTGTTTGATTTCATTCACCGCAAAGGCGCAAAGGCCGCAAAGATAGAAAATTGTTTGGTTTTTGAAGACGGTTTCAATTGGTGTTAGTAAATTGAAACGATTCTAAAAAAATGAATATTACAAAAAATTATACGCAGTTTGGAAATGTTCACTTATAAGAGTAGCGTTAGAAGTCCTCATTAATCGCTTGGGCAGAAATCAGCTTAGTACACAACGATTTTTTTTCATCCAAACTATACTTTTCAATTTTGTTTATCTCGTCCCAGATGCGACTAATCTCATCTTGTTTCGATACGATGATATATTTGATATGTGAGGACTGAAAATCCAAAGGTTCGCGTTTGAGTACATCATTAAATTTTTCCTTTTTATTAAGACAATTTTTATATAAAGTATTGTAAGGAATCGTTGGTATAAATCGCCATTCTCGTTCATTATAAAAAACAATTTCTTTTCCATTTTTCCGCAATTTTCCTTTGTATGGCTTTATCATATTAAATATTCCAAATAAAATTTCTTTATGATTTTTATCTAACTCCTTATCCGTTTTTAATGATTGGATAATTCTCCCAAAAAAAAGTTTATGGAATATTTTTGACTGTATGGGGGGTATATAAAGAACGGGGCTGATTCCCTTTTCTATACCCCATTCTTTCTTCAAACCAATACCATAATTAGAATAGTTTTCCATATGAATCTTGGCACGAGATAATGGAATATCACAAAAGCAAACCATCGGAATGCAGCGTATTAAAAACTCTCTCTTTGGGGATTCACTGAAAAGAAAATTCATATCCTCTTTACGGAAGCGAGGTTCAAAACCTGTTTTGAGAATGTTAATGATATTTTCTAATCCTGGATGTTTCCGACTATCCTTAGTAAAGTGAAATAAAGTATTAGAACTTTGATTATCGCTCATGAAAATCCAATTATGATTTTATATTTTAAAGCTTTTAAGCTTTCTGAATGATATTGTTATTGGTATAGTAAATATTGCGCTTTGACATAACTACAAATATAAATTGAACAGTCAATTAACATGAAACATTTTTTGAAATTTTTATACTACTAAGATAGATTGATATAGGATGTAAATAATTTAAAAATGGTGGTTCTTATGGAATTTGAACAATTATGCAGATATATGATAATATTTTTTGCTGGAGTTTTAATTGGTAAAAGTATTTTCTTAGAAGAACGTGTAGCCGTTATCTTATTTTTTGGTACCTTTGTTTTATATTTTTTTGGCTATTTTAATGGGTGGACTAAAAAAAAATGATGCATCGACAAAAATTTTTAAACATAACTGCAATCTACCATAACTCTGTATTAGCTTGTTTTTAGATCAATCAATTAAGATGTATTTGGGACATTAGGATAATTACCAACACGTAATGTAATGGTCTAAGTTTTTGACTATATTATCCTTGAGATTTTCCTTTGTTTCTATCATTTCCTTTGTATCAAGTTTCTCTAAATACTAAATCCTTTTACCTGCATCCTCAAAGGATTTCCCGCCGTAAACCAGGTCATATATACTATCCGCAATATCGCTCATGCCCGCACGCACCTGTTTCATCGTATCCCTGTCCCTGATTGTAACCGTGCTGTCCTCAAGCGTCTGGTAATCCACGGTTATCGAATACGGTGTACCGATTTCATCGTTCCTGCGGTAGCGCCTGCCTATGGTTCCCGAATCATCAAAAGCCACAAGAATCCCGGCTTTTCTAAGTTTGGCAACAATCTCATTTCCAGGTTTAATCAATTCTTCACGCGAAAGAAGCGGCAGAACTGCAGCCTGCACCGGCGCAACCTCAGGCGGCAGGCGAAGCACAATTCTTTTCTCTTCAACTTCTTCCGCTTCTGTTCCTTCTCCTTTCTCTTCCTCGATTACATCTTCTTTTCCTGCCTCTTCTTCAAAATATGAATGTTCAAGGAGAGAATACATTATCCTGTCAATCCCGAATGAGGGTTCAATCACATGAGGTATGATATTTTCACCATGCACTTCCTCGGTTATGCTTTCAAATTTTACAGCGTCCTTTTCGATTTTAATCTGCTCGCCATCAATTTCAAGCTCAATCACATCGCCTGATAGCTCTCCGGCTTTTAATGCCTTTAATGCATTTGCGATTTTCCCTGCTTTTCCTTTGAACTTCGGGCCGAGAATCCCCATATCGGGTTTGACAATAAAACGTTCGATTTTTTTAGGGACATCGTATGAGACATACACCGATAATTCTTTCTCGCTCTGTTTTGCATGGGCCTTCAGGTCATAATCAGTCCTGTCCGCAATCCCCACAACTTCCACCCATCCGAACCTGTCGCTCAATATTTCTGCATCCCAGCAGTCGGCAGCGTAATGTGCCATCTCATCCTTCATGTGCTGCCTGAAACGCAATTTTTCTGGCGATACCCCTACCCGAATGAGGAACCGGGATGTCATGGCAAGACAGTATGCAAGGAATTCATGGGCGATTATGCCGTTTTTAACAGCGTCGCCTAACGACATTTTTTGCATTTCGCCTGTTGACTGCCCCTCCTGTGAATAAAGATTCAATTCAATATTTTCAACTTCTTTGATTTTCGGATGCGTCTTGTCCCTCGGGTCAATGAATATTTCAGCCTCAGCCTGCGTGAATTCCCTGAGGCGGATAACTCCCTGGCGCGGGGAGATTTCATTGCGGTATGCTTTTCCTATCTGCGTGGCGCCGAAGGGCAGATGGTCGCGGTAGAATTTGAGGAGGCGCGGGAAATCCACGAACATCCCCTGCGCCGTTTCAGGCCTGAGGTAGCCGGCGCGCTTTCCTCCAGGGCCGATTGATGTTTTGAACATCAAATTGAACTCATAAACTTTGCCGAGCCTGCCGCCGCATTCAGGGCATTTGATGTTGTTTTTGCCGATTATTTCGGTCAGCTCGTCCGCACTCAATGTGTCCGGGTTTTCCGCAACATCTTGGACAAGATGGTCAGCCCTGAAGGCTTCTTTGCATTTCTGGCATTCGGTAAGCGGGTCAGAGAATCCACCCACATGCCCGGACGCGATAAAGACATCTTCTATGCCGATGGTGGGCGATTCTATCTCGTAATACCCTTCGTTTATCACGAATATATCCCGCCAGATATTCTCAACGCGCCGTTTCAGCATGGCGCCAAGCGGCCCGTAATCGTAAAAACCCGCTGTTCCGCCGTATAACTCAAATGAATTCCAGATAAATCCCCGGCGCTTTGCAAGTTCAAGCACCTGTTCGTATTTGTCAGCCATGTGCTGCTTAATACATATTTATTACAACGTTTCTACTACTATTCATCGGATTATTTTTAATTTCTCCTTTATAAGTTCTTACGGGCATTTGATTTAATAGAGTGACCATTTTTATCATGCCTATCATTTGAGTCTTATTAAATGAAGTTTTTGGATGCCCGGACTTTGGGACAAAAATATCCCACTTCGGTTAGATAAATTTCTCATAAATCTCAGTGCTCTTTTAAAAGTAGCATCATTTAATTCTTGGGAATTTTTTGAGTCAAATTTACTCAAAGACGGGCTATAAGAGCACTGCTATAATGAAATAACAGAAACTCTTAAGAAAGTTGCGTATAGCCAGCCAATCTGCAGATTATGAGCAGGTGGCACTTGGCTGTACCGTAGATCCTGGCTAGCCAATGCCAAGGCTACGCAGGTGTTTGGTTATTCCTTCCCCCCGACGAGGAATATGCGATTTTCGAAGTTCGCATAACCCTGACCAATATAAGATGCAGGGCCTTGTGAAACAGTGTCCCACTTGTCAGTACTCGGATCATATACCTCAACCACAGAAACGGGATTAAGGTCCACGCCCTGTCCATTGATGCAGTAGAGCTTACCCTTGATAAAACCGCATGCCACACCGGTTCGAGGAGTAGGCATATCCGGAATCCTTCGCCATGAGTTGGCTTTAACATTATAGACTTCGACTTGTGCACGGACTTCGCCATCATCTGGATAGCTACTACACACAAAGATTTCCCCGTCGAGTACAGCGGATGTTACGCCTGTCTCAGGGGTTGGTTTGGGCATACCCCTATGCCACTTACCCGTGGAAAGGTCAAGGATCTGTACTTCCGCTCGACATCGTGCCGGTGCGATGGGGCGACCGGGCTCGGTTGTTGTTCCGGTATCGCCGCCAATGACCACAAGTTTTCCATCGACTTGCTCCGCGACTAGTTGTGCTGTTCGTAGCGGGAGTTTAGCAATTTCTTTCCAATGATCGGTTCGGGGGTCGTATGTGAGCACCTCCCGTGCAAGAACTAGAGACCCATCGGTATCTTCTGTGACACCCCCTACTACAATGAACCGTCCGTCCGCCGTTGTGGTGGCTGCATGGCGCGCTCGTGGAAAGGGGAGCGGACTAACTAGCTTAGGCTCTTTTCCTTTTGTCTGGACAAATGAGACCGCTGATAGGAATCCACGTTGGTCACGTCCCCCACAGGCAAGTAAAACCTCACCGTTATGGGCTGCTGCCAATTCAAACCTGCGGTCAAAGGGAATTTTCGTCGTCTGGATTTCCAACAACCCTTTGTCAGAAGCCTGAATGTGACAAAGCTCCTCAGTAGCTTTTCTGAATTTCATAGTTTTGCCTCCTTTTCTTGTGTTTCATAGTTTTTACCTCCAATATCCGAATCAAAAAATTTTCAAATTCCATACGATATCATGTTAACCTTTCCCCACATGATAGAGTAGAATATTCACTCGGCAAATATATTCTTTTTTGTTGGCAATATTGCCCGATTTAGACGCGATTAAACAGCACGTCTTGTGGTTACGCAAAAGTTAAATAAAGTAACTTTTAATTATAATGTGTTCAGTGATTAATTGTAATTCACTGTAACAAGAGGGAGGATAAAATGGAACCAAAAGAAAGTGGTAAACAAGATAGAGCAAAAAAGAACCGTGACCTTATATACAAGGCATTGATAGACCCGAAGTTCCGAAAACAACTTCAGGAAGAGCCTGCCAGGGCCCTTGGTGTGAAGGAACTCACCGCGGAAAAGAAGAAAGAAATCAGGTTCATTCTTGCGGCGTTGAAAGGGATAGAGGTACAGATAGGTTCACTGGCAGATGAACTCCTGTGCGCCAACGGCGGGCCGTGCGGTATCGCCTGAGTCGATTCCGGATTTGCATATATTTGAATACGCCGGTACGGTCTTTGCTTTTGACCCTGTAGCAGTCCGTCTTGCTGCGCTTACGCCTGATGAAGCCGTATTTATCAGGAATGATAATAAAGCGCAGCATGCACGTTTAGCGAAAACGCACCGCACTTCGGCGTGGATGGACAGCCTGTCCCGAAAGGGTTTTTTACCGCCATCGCCTAGTCGCCCTGCGGAAGTGTATCCGGACATAGACCGTGTGGAGGTCATGGTCAATGCAACCCAGGAATGCAATCTTGCATGCAGGTACTGCTTTGTGGACCGTGGAAAGTTCGGTTACGGCGAGGAACGCACACGTATACTGTCACCTCGCCTTATTCGGAAACTTGTCAGCGTGCTTCCAGAAAAACTCCCCGGTGTCCGGGAGTTCTGTATCCATTTCTATGGCGGAGAACCGCTGCTCAACCTTCCGGTTCTCAGGGCAGCCGTGGAAGCCGCAAAGGGCGATCACCGTTTCGTATTTGCGATCACAACCAACGGAACGATATGCAACGAGGAATCGCTTTCCGTCCTGAGGAAGGGGCGTTTCAATGTCATCCTGAGCATAGATGGTCCGCCGCATATCCATGACAAAGTCCGCCGCACATCTTCAGATATGCCCACCCACGCCGGTGTTATGCGCTTCCTGCGGGAACTGAGAGCGCACAGAGGGCAGTATGTGAGAGGATCAAGCGTTGTGCGAAAAGGATGGTCGCTGCGAAAGGCGCGGGAATACCTCAAGACGCTTCCCGTTGACGCTATAAAAGCCCAGGCTGTCCGGCTGCCGCCGGAAAACGAGCTTGCACTGGATGAAAATGAACGCCTGGAATATTTTGAGCACTTAAGAGAGGCAGCCGCCGAGACTATAGAATGCGTGCGGAGGGGAGAAAACCCGAAAGATGACCGCTTCAACCATCGCGTGCTGCAGCTTATAACCGGCACGAAGAGGAAGGCGTTCTGCGGAGCCGGGCGACGGGTTTTCGGGATGGCGGCTGACGGGACAGTTCTTCCATGCGTGTTACTGGCAGGAAAGGACGGGATGGCGCTTGGCAGTATTGATGACCCGGATGCGAAATGGGTTGAGAACGGCTCTGCGTGGGTGGATGAGCACGGTCCCCGCAGCGAATGCAAAGCCTGCTGGGCGCTCCCGTTGTGCGGCGGCGGATGTCCCGCGATGCTCTCGGTGTGCGGTGAGGATGAATGCGAAATGGTGCGAGCTAATTGCGAGATGGCTCT
>JAPZAO010000195.1 GCA_027460615.1 Candidatus Methanoperedens sp. | reverse complement strand
GAGGAGTTTAAAAAGAAGGTTGCGGCGTTTGTGAGTATCGGCGCGGTGAGGTACGATATTATCAGGATATCACCCGAAAAGGCAACCACGTTTGACTGGAAGGAAGCTGTTGACTTTGAAAAACAGGGAGCGCCGTTTATCCAGTATTCACATGCCAGGGCATGCAGCATTATCAGGAAAGCTCCTCGAACTCGATGGTTGCATGACGGTAGGATTTGATGTTCTTTAATTCCACGGATTTGATAAGCATTTATTCCCCCATGCGTGAAAGTAAGGTCTGCTGGGGATTTTCCGTCTTATCTGTCCTGATATTATTTTCCGAGGCACCGCTTTTTATTTTCGCAAAGCTCCATCTCAATTCTTTAAGGACCGAGTTCGCTTCGATATTCGCAGCAGCCATCTTTTTCACTTCGACCATTATCTTTACGACATCATCCACATTATCCCTGTACCTCCCGTCAAGTTTTATCCGGTCTGAGAATACGCGAAACTCTATCTGCTCGCGCGTAAGCCCCCGCACGTCTCCCTCTTTGATGGCGTACGGCGAATTTGACCGTTGGAGCTTTACCTCGGACCACAGGGGTTTAAATTGTTCGATAAGCATACTCCTGATTCGCTCAAGGTTCACATCTGATTTCGGGAAGTTCATCTCTCCATAGAGCATAAGTTCGACAAGCGGTGCCTTATCTGATTGGACTGTTGGCTCTCTTTCGATTTTAGCGTTGATTTTTGAATAAAGATCATCGGGAGTGCCAATATCGCTCATGTCAAGCCTGATGCGCCTGACCGGGCGGGTAATTGGGGATATGAGTTTTGCACCAGTATCCCGGACATGATAGAACCCTTTTGCCATGTCATATTCGTTCAGGGACATCATTTCAACGCTGCCTGGGTTGAAAACCCATCCGTCCAATTCGTAACACGTATGATAATGCCCGAGCGCAAGGTAATTAACAGCATCTTTCAGGGGGAGGAGCGAATTATATGGGATTTCCCCCGCAACTTCCTGCTTTACCTGCCCTTCAATGCCAAAATGCATCATCAGGATAGTATATTTTTCTCCATTTGCAGCATTTATTTTTTTTATTTCATCAGCTATTTGCGGGATTATGGAAGCTGTGCTTGCTCCAAGGTATTTCACACCGAAAATGCGGAAATTGTCCAGCTCGACGAAATCGCCCATGAGCTTGACGCCATTTGCTTCTTTCAGCCTTATGAGCCTGAGCAGCCCCTGTGAATTCAGTATCTCAAGCCAGCTCTTGCCGTCCTGGTGGAAGGCGAGGTCGTGGTTCCCTTCGATTGCATAGACCGCAGTGGCAGGGCTTTTCTCTTTCAGTTCAGAGAGCACCTTATACGCCTGCTCGTACGTGGGCGCGTTTATATTCCGCTTGTGGAAAAGGTCGCCTGAGATAAGTATGAACTCGACTTTGTGGTCGATAGCATACCGGATTACTGTTTGGAAAGCGCGGGCGTAGTCGAGGAAGCGTTCGGGGATGCCGTATTGGGCATAGCCGAGGTGGAAGTCGCTCGCGTGGATGAAGTTCATGGGTAGTTTATAGGTTGTCGGGGGTTAAAAAGAGTTGGGGGAGCGGGGTGAAAGTAATGATTTTGTTGCTCTGATATTAATAGTCATTATTTCAACTTCTTGGTTTCTTTTTTCCCTGTGATACTGAGATAATTCTCTGAGCTTACCACATTTCTTCCTGTTTTCTTCTCAAGTTCCTTTCTTGCATTTCCTGCAATTTTCCCTCCCTCTTTTGAAGAGTCGAAACACTCATTGAATCCTTTTGAGTCCCTGGATTTAGTGATTTCTGTAGTAGATTTTTCCCCAAGCATGGTGAAAATCAATTCCAAGTCGTTCATGTGGTCTCTCAGGTTCTGGTTTTTATTCATCGGGTCTAAGCTTTTTATTTTTCTATGTTCCTTGATTGACTTCCCGAAAGTCGCTTTAGAAATCTCATTTGTAAGGATGGCAAAATCTCTTTTTTCATCAACTCCTCTTTCTTTCCACTCATCCGTAAGTTCCTGCCTGATAGCGATCCCACGCAGCCTTTTTTCTATCCAGTCTTCCGGATAACCTTTGAGTTCGTAATACTCTTTTGCCCTATCCTGCGCCAGTTCGGGATTTTCTATTTCCTGTATCCTTTCGTATCCTACTTTTGCCAGCCATCTTTTGAAGGGTTCAGCTTTTTTTGAGGGGATGGACTGGATTATCCTGAACATGGATTCGGTGTTTGCGCAATCGGTTTCGTATTTTTTGCCGTCGGATGATGGCAATTTCAGTTGTACCCAAATTGGGGACAACTCAAGTTGTTTAAATTCCCTGTCCTTGATTTTGCCCCAGTATTGTCGTGGCGTTGGACTATCTGTTAAAGCTTCCACAACATCAACTACAGAGAAATACCACTGGTTATCATGCCATGTTCGTCTTATTTTAGCTCCCTCGAAAACTACCAGCGCTTCTTTTGGATCCATGTTATTTCCCCTTGTTAAAGTTCATGGATAGTAAAGAGGATGTTATGGTTAAAAAGGGTTAGGAGAGCGGGGTGAAAGTAACGGTTATACTCCTTTTTCTCTTTAAGTGCCTGCGCTTACCCAGCTATTTAATAGAACATCGATAATCATATGAACTTGTAAGATATATCATGCATTAAAAAATTTAATAGAGTTAGCAGCTATATGAAAAAAATCAATGCTATTTGTTGTATTTTAAGTCTTATTTTCGTGCTAATAGCACTTGTTTTTGTGATTGAAATTTTATTACTTAATAGTGCTATTAATAAAGTTTCTTCAGAGTTTCCAGCCCAGAATAAAATAACTGAAAATTATTCAAATAAATCTTTAAACCCATGGGGAAAAGAAGCATGAATAAGTGTTTTTGTCGATCTCGAGAATGTTTCAATGAAAGACAGAGAATCTTATTTTTATGAAGTTTTACTTGCTATGAAATGGTGGGAGAATGATAAAAATCATAATTTAAGTTATAGAGTTAATCTTACAATAATTAATAATTCAAATGGTGCAAATATAATACTCAATTGGAACGAGACTTTGTATGGTGGAAGAAACATACGTGGTCACACAAATATTGAAGAGACAAGAACGTGCAACCCTTTGAATCCACCGTTCACACAATGTACTATTACTATACTTGATAATCTTAGCTATGATGAAAATTTGTATGTGATTAAGCATAAACTTGGGCATACTCTAGGATTAAAACATTCGTTCAATAACAGTGATTTTTTTATGATGTTTCTTGTAAACTTATTTAATTATGACTCGGATTATCATCTCAGCCGGTCAGAAATAATGTTCGACGGTAGCCTTTATGATAGGGTTATAATTTATAAAAGTATGATAACAGTAGAAATTGTCAAGTATATTTTTATCGCTTTCATTTTAGTAGTTGTTTTGCTCGTATTTTTATATCTTCAAACCAAAAAAAGACAAAGATAGGAAAAAAGGAGCCCTAGCCCCCGCTCGCGCGCCGGCGGGGCGGGTAGTACGGCTGGCGGCTGCGCGGGGTTTGCGTAAAGCGCCACATATTATAATTTTTATAATATATTATTACTCTTTGCGTTCTTTGCGCCCTTAGCGGTGGATTCATAAGCAGCGAATTGACACGAACTCGTACGAACTCCGGTCGAGTTCGCGGTGAGTTCGTTTTGAGTTTGTGTTCGTTGTTTTTTGTTTGACTGGCAAAAACCTTTATATGCACAAGCAACCATTTTTATTTCATGAACAACAGGAGCTTGGCTGGTGCATTCATGTTCGTTGGCGGAGTGCAATTCGTAATAGGAATGATTCTTGCAGAAATTTTCTATCCCGGGTACAACGTTTCCGGGAATTACATAAGCGATCTGGGGGCTACATGCCGTGATACCTGTATCATCTATCAGCCCTCTGCTTTCATCTTTAACACATCCGTCATTATCCTTGGCATTCTTATCCTCCTGAGTTCATATTTCATCTGGCAAGAATTTCAAAATTATCTGATATCCATATTGATCGGCCTTTCGGGGCTGGGTGCGGCCGGTGTCGGATTGTTCCCTGAAACAACAGGCACTCTTCATTTGATCGTATCGTTCATCGCTTTTTTCTTTGCGGCTTTGTCAGCAATTGCCGCCAGCAAATTAGTGAAAACACCATTTACCTATTTCTCAGTGGTTCTGGGGATTGCAAGCCTTGCAGCTCTTGCTTTGTTTGGGCTTCAATTTTATTTGGGGCTTGGCCCCGGAGGGATGGAAAGGATGATTGCATATCCTGTCCTGCTCTGGATAATAGGCTTTGGAGGTTATTTGATGTCGCCCAAACAAGCCTGAACGACCGCAACTTATTTTTAGTATAATCAAATAATACATCAGCATGGACATACGGCAGTGTAAGAAAGGCTGTGTGGAATGCACGCCATGTGAAGATTGCGGAGCGCCTCAGTTTACCATAAATGTGGTATGCGGAAGCTGCTTAGGTTGCGAGACACCACACGTCGAAATGTACGAGTGGAAATAGCTGCATTTCGTATGCGATTTCCAATCGATAGTCCTTAGGGCAGGCTATATTTAATATACTTCACGACTTTTTTACTCACATGAAAAACTTTAAGAAAGGTTTATCAAAAAGGTTTGAAACCTTTAGCAAAGACAACACGTATGCCTTGGCATACGTGGACACGCCCTCCAGAGGCGTGACTCGGGACGTCATAAAGGGGTGTAACCCTTTATGAAAGACTTCATAATCATCGGTCATAAAGCGGTTACGGCTCCTTTTTCCCTGAACGACCTCCCCGGCGCAGCCGGGCGCATGGACATCCTGTGCAGGTGTGTTAATGCCGCGCTATTTCTTTCCCATGACTTAAGAAGAGATGTCCGCGTGTATCTTGTCCTGAAAGGAGAACCTGCCCCGCCGAAGCTCATTTGTTTTAATGGCGCCGAAGTAAGGTACCTTAGCCCGGATGAGAGAAGCGCAGCCTCGCTTATAAAAAAAGCGCTTGAGAAGAACGCACAGGACTTCTGGACAGAATCCATGCCCGGGGTGAGCATCAGGAAAGGGGAGCTTGGCGACCTTTTGAGCGAATTGAACAGGAAAATAACATATCTAAGGGAAGACGGCGAAGATGTCCGGGGAAAGAGCTTCGAAGAGCCGTTGTTCGTTCTTGGCGACCATCTTGGCGTCACAGATGATGAAGAGAAATTAATCGAGGCATATAAGAATGAGATTGTGAGCGTGGGACCCATTTCTCTACATGCCGACCACTGCATCGTCATATTGCATAATGAGATGGATAGGTTAGAGAAACATATTTAGAACACAGTGCACATTGAGAGCCGGATGACAATTCTTGATACGGCGCGCAAAATCCTGCACGAAGGCCCAATATGCGACCACTGCCTCGGAAGGCAGTTCGCAAAACTCTCAACCGGATTAGGCAACGACCAGCGGGGAAAAGCATTAAGAATCACGCTTGCAATGCAGGCAGGCGCAGAAAAAGATGATACATTGCAGGAAGAGCTTGCAAAGAGCGCCCAGAGCAAATGCTGGGTATGCAATAACCTGTTTACTCATCTTGATTCATGGGCTGAGAAAGGAGTTTTGGCGCTTTCTGATTATGAATACGACAATTTCCTTGTAGGAACGAAAGTTACAGGCTTGTTAGCTGAGAATGAAGAAATCATCTGGGCGCAAAGCGGGACAACGTTTGCCGAGCCCCTTAAAACAGAATTGAACAGGGAAGTCGGAAAACGTGTCGAAAAAATTACTGGCAAAAAGGCAAACCTCAAAAAACCGCAAATCGTGGCGCTTCTTGACCTTGAGAATGATTCCGTAGATGTTGAAATAAATTCTTTGTACATATACGGCAGGTACAGGAAACTCATTCGCGGGATTCCCCAGACCAGGTGGCCGTGCAGGGAGTGCGGCGGAAAAGGCTGCGAGAGGTGCGACAATACGGGAAAAATGTACCAGGAGTCGGTGGATGAACTGATCAAACCACATCTTATGGCTGCCGTGCGGAGCGAGGATACTGCTTTTCACGGCGCCGGGCGCGAGGACATAGACGCGCTGATGCTCGGTGACGGCAGGCCGTTCGTGGTCGAGGCGAAGAAACCGCATGTGCGAAAGATTGACCTTGAAGCTCTCGGTCGCGAGATAAACAGCAAAGCAGAGGGCAAAATCGAGGTACTTGGCCTTAAGTTCGTTGAAAGCGAAACCGTTGAACAGCTAAAATCAATGAAAGCCGATAAGGTGTATCGCCTTAAAATTGTACATGGCACAACAGAGGAAAAACTTAAATCATGCATTGACATATTAAGCGGGACTATCATCAAACAGAAAACACCCACCAGAGTGCTTCACAGGCGTGCCGACCTTGAACGGATGCGTAAAGTTCATTCGGTTAATCTGGAATCATTTGAAACAAATACCGCAGTCCTCGTTGTCAATTGTGAAGGAGGGCTCTATGTCAAGGAACTGGTTTCTGGCGATGGCGGACGTACTGTACCCAGCGTTGCTTCACTGATCGGAAGCGAGGCAAAGGTTATAGAACTTGAAGTGATAAAAGTAGGATAAAATAACACTTATATTCGGAGGAAAATTATGGCAAAGACCCACGGAACAAGAAGGAAATCAAGGTATAAACTCAGGAAAACAGTAAGAGAGAAAGGATTATCTCCGATAAGCAGGGCGATCCAGGAATTCGTTGAGGGAGATATTGTTAATATAGATCTTGACCCCGGCATCCAGAACGGAATGCCTCACCCCAAGTTCCAGGGAAGAACAGGGAAAGTTGTGAGCCAGCGCGGCCGTGCCTATATAGTCAAAGTAAAAGACGGCGGGCTCATGAAAGAAGTTATCATTCTGCCTGAACATTTGACCCCACAGAAATAATAAGGGTGAAATGATGATAGTAAAGCAGATTATCAGTGAAGATATTATGACTCTTGGTGAGGTCAGGGAACTGCTTGATGAGGTGAAAAAAGAAAGGGAAAACGAGAGTAAGGAACTCGGGTATGAGCTTCGAAAAGCGATAGCTCATGCAGAAATATTCACCAAGCTTGATTCGAAAAAATCCCGTGAGTTAATGAACGATCTCCTGAAGCTTGAGAAAATGAAACCTGAAATAGCAGTCCGGATAGTGGATATTCTTCCATTGACAAATGACGAATTAAGGTCGATTTATGCAAAAGAGCGATATACCCTCAGCGAAGCAGAACTGAAACAAATTCTGGAGTTAGTTGCAAAATATACCTGAAGCCGGTTGTAAAGTATATATACATATATTCTAATAATATTGATAGTTACAGCAAGGTGCTATAAATTACTGGTGGTGTTTGATGATAACATTAGGGAAAAAGCCGGAAAAAGAAGATATTGCATATATACTGGATTATTTGCCTTATGGGCGCTCCGACGATTCACGCCCGATGTACCAGAAAAAGCCTCTTGCACAGGGAGTCGGAGAAAAACATTTTGTCCTTATGGAAATGGCATCAAAAGAAAATGTCGCGCCGAAATCCCAGGATAAAGTGTATATAGGCGAAGGCGACCGCCCCGTGATAGACCATGTTAAAAGGCGAATCACATTTAATGAACTCAGTCATGGCGCCCAGATGGAACTTCCTTCTGTCATAGAAAAAATAGTGCTCACAAACGAAAGCAGGTTTTTGTCTTTCTTCAATGACGCCTATCCTATAACAACACGCCTGCACATGCTTGAGCTGCTGCCCGGGATAGGGAAAAAACTGATGTGGGGAATTATAGAAGAAAAAAAGAAGGGAAAATTTGCAAGTTTTAAAGACCTCGTGGAAAGGGTAAAAGGTCTTCATGCGCCTGAGAAACTGATAGCTCACAGGGTACTTGACGAATTAAAGGATGAAACTATAAAATACCGTATCTTCACAACTCCGATGCCGCCTAAAAGATAATGAAAAGGTATAAGAAAGACCAGCATTTTTTAGTGGAT
>JAPZAO010000194.1 GCA_027460615.1 Candidatus Methanoperedens sp. | reverse complement strand
AACCGCAAACCGGGCAAATCTTTGAAAAAAGAACTGCGGGGCATTCAAGAAGCTTTTTATCTTTAATGAAGCAGTTTTTGCATACATTTTCATAGAAAACATCTGCATTTTTGCCGCATTTCGGGCAGAATAAAGTTGTCATCTATTGAGTCCCTAAAGCGCTTCTTACCGCCTCAACCACGCTGCTTTTTGAATTATAAGCAGGTTTCCAGCCAAGTTCCCCCAGCTTCCCGATGGATAACAGCATCCTCGGCACATCGCCTTTCCATCCGCGTTTTCCACCTGTATAACTGAATTTTATGTTTCGCAAGCCCATCTCTTTTACCACGATTTCACCTATCTCGGTGGAATTTATAGTATCGTTTGAGCCGATATTGAATATATTTACAAATTCATGACTGTTATTTACTGCATACAGAATCGCGTCAATGCAATCCGAAACATGAATATACGATTTTCGCTGCTGCCCGTCACCGAGGATTTCAAGCGCCTGTGGATTACTTCTTAATTTTTCTATGAAATCAACAATTATCCCATGCGTTCCGCGCTCTCCCACGATATTCGCAAAGCGGAAAATCCATGAATTCATATCAAAGGTCGAGCAGTATGAAGTGATGAGGGCTTCGCAGGCAAGTTTTGAAGCGCCGTACAGGGATATTGGGATAAGGGGGCCGTAATTTTCCGGCGTGGGGATGATAGTTGCCTCGCCGTATACGGTAGAGGTTGATGTGAAAACGATATTCTTTTGCTTATTTATCCGCATGGCTTCAAGTAAATTGTAAGTCGCGATGATATTCTGCTCAAGATGGATTTTTGTATCCACCGCGCCGAGGCGAACATCGGGATTTGCTGCAAGATGATATACAAAATCTGTGCCCTGTATTGCTTTCCTGAGTTTTCCGGTATCCAGCAGGTCAAGTTCAATAAATTTAAAATCGGGATTTGTAGTATGCTGTTTGAGAAATTCCATTCTTCCGGAGCTCAGGTTATCTATAACTGTCACTTCATTCCCTCCGGAAAGCAGCCTGTCTACCAGATGGCTCCCGATAAAACCTGCCCCTCCGGTTACAATGATTTTGTTTTGCATTAGATTAAAACCTCAAATTAATAGCTAACAGTGGGATTATCAAATCATAAATATTGTGGAAAAACTGTTTGCGGATGAAAGTGTATTATCATGGAAGATAATTCGGGTTCTGTGTATCTTCGATTGCTTTGATATGCTATTAAAAAGTCGGTTGCTATTGGACGACAAAAGTTTTTGCTGATTTTTTTGAGCAATTCCCGTATTTGAGCAACCCTATGTTTCTAATATATCTCTCGTCTCTATGTATGTAAATATCCCATTCCCAAGTATTCCTATATGCTTATTTTTTGTATCCAGACAATAATTCTCACTGTTCTTTGTGATTTTCTCTTCTGGCTGCCTTAACTCTGTGTGCCCGACTATCTGATTTAAATGAGGCACTGGTTCAAATTCATCATGCCAATCCAACCATGTTATGCCTCCAACTACCTGCCTTCCTCCTCTGGCAAATCCAGCGTCTAACCAAGGATGTATTTTACCATTCTTAGCTTCTTGCAATGCTTCATCAGTTACAGATTTTATTAAACTTAGCGTTTCTTGTGTACTCAAATTATTTTTATTGATAAGATACGAATGCACTCCCGCATGTGTAAGCAGAAAGCCTTGCTCATAATAGCATAATCTCAATTTATTCCAATCCTTCTCTGTAATAATATGGTTTATTGCATCTGATTTTTTCTCGGTATTGCCACTTGCCTGAAGGTATGGATTGCCAGGGAATCTATACCACATTTCATGAGTCCCAAATAGATGGATTCTATTCGGTTTAGATAGAGATTGCTTAAGCCATTTTGCAACCTTCTTTATGTCTTCAAGATTTTCATAAAAATCATCAAAATAGTCACCAAGGAATACGACCCTATCATACGGTTTCAATAGCGAAGATGATAAAGCGGATTCCACCCAATCAACCCTATTGTGCAGGTCTGAAATAATTATAGCTTTCATCAGTTACATTTTTGATGCAATATAAAACTATAAACCTATCTGGCTCGAGCCCAATGTTGATAGGTGAATACTTTAGATTTTCTCTATCCTTTGCATTATATCTTCGTACAATTTACACCATTCATCAAAACCGCACCCTGAGTTTGAGGGCAGGCCGTCCCTGAATTCGCGGACGAGATTAAAATACCCCTCCGGGAACCACGGCGCCTTGAAATCAAACTGGTCAAAGTCGCCCCAGTCTTCAAGCGTGTCAAGAGGTTTTAGCCCGTTCTCAAGCGCCATTTTATAGAGTTTCGTATGCGGGTAGGGAGTAAAGAACGACAGCAGTATGTCAACATGTTCCGGTTTTCCCTTCTCCCCGTAAGCGCAGATGATTTTATGGATTTCTTTTAAAGTGCTTTGTACTTCTTCCTTTGCATCCACGCCCGGAATACCGACCATGAACGAGCTGCGGATGTCGATATCATGTTTTATGCACTTATCGATGCAGGTTTTAATCTGGCCAACCTTTGCGCCTTTGTTCATCGCATCCAGTGCATCCTGAAGCCCGCTTTCAAACCCGATGAAAATCTCGCGTATGCCGGCTTTGCGTGCAAGCGCCCACATCTCATCGTCCATGCGTGCAAGCTTCTCCATCCTGCCGTTGACGCTCGTGAGACGAATGCCGGGGTTTTTCTCAATTAAAAGCTCACACAATTCTTTCAGGCGTTTTGAATTCAGGAAGAAATCACTGTCCCGCATCATGAATGTATCGATATTGTAAGTCTTTGCCAGATATTCGAGTTCCGAAACAACCCTTTGCGGCTCAATTCCTGACCAGCGCCTGCCGCAAAACAGAGGTTCTGAGCAGAAATCGCACCCCGAAGCGCAGCCCTGGCTGGCGTAATAATCAAGGCAGCGTGAGCCGAATTTATAATCCTTGATATGCCGCTCGACGTCAATCATATCATAAGGAATCGATGGAAAGTGATTAATATCCTCGAATTTCCGGTCAGGGTTGTTTATGATGCGACCCACCTCTTTGTATGATACCCCCGGTATCCCGCCAGGGGATTTATTATCGCAAAGCCTGTGCACCACCTCCTTAAAAGTGATTTCTCCCTGACCCCGTACAACAATGTCGATGCAGGGATTTTCCAGTGTTTGCACCGGTTCTGT
The DNA here is from genome assembly GCA_027460615.1 of Candidatus Methanoperedens sp. Taxonomy (GTDB): domain Archaea; phylum Halobacteriota; class Methanosarcinia; order Methanosarcinales; family Methanoperedenaceae; genus Methanoperedens. Next base: position 4,783 of record JAPZAO010000194.1, on the reverse strand, counting down.
CGAGGGGTGATAACCTCCCCAGATAACAGGAAGCGCAGGATATTTTTCTTTGACAGCGGCGCAAACGCCAATCCCATCGCGGATCTGGTAGCAGGTCATGCTGCTGACTGCCAGGCAAAGCGCTTTTTCGCACGCTATGAGAATCTGCCTTTTATAATCGCTATCCACCGCAGCATTGATGATTTTAACATCAAAATCGTCACGAATCATTCTTGCGAGGGCAAGAAGCGACAGCGGTACATTGACGAGCGGGACCTGAAGAGATGTGGTTTGTTTGTTTATGATAGCAACAGGATGTTTTACAGGCATCGGGTTGAACAAAATGATGGTGTTTTTATCTTTTTTCTCTCTCATGGGAATATATCTAATAATGCCTGTTTCGATTTATAATATTTGCATAATGCCGAAAAATATAACAAAATTATAAATATATTATTTAATAATACTTGTCCTCTTATGGCATGGTTCGAAGTGGATATATTCAACAGGTGCGTTGAGGTTGACCTGCATGATTATTCCCGCTTGACCGCCATCCAGGTTGCGCGCGAGAAAATAAAAGAGGCTTATGAACATGGATTCAGGTACGTGAGGTTAATACACGGCGCTTCGAATATCAGGTATAAAGAGGACGGCGGCAGTATCAAATTCGCATTGCGTTCCATGTTAAATAACGGAGGACTTAATAAGTGGGTGGAGGAGAATGGGTCAAAGAATCACAGGCTGAGGGATGAATCCATGATACTTGCGCTCCGGAAAAATCCGAAGCCTGTGGATGGGGAATGGAAAGAGATGCCGATGGGTGAATATTGAAGAAATGCGTTTAGATATTTTTCAATCGACACATGGCCAGAGTCTTAAATGGTTTGTTATTTAAGAATATTTTTACAATCATTTAAGATGTTATTGGTTATAAAATCTCTAACTTTTTCATATCCTTGGTCAAGGTAAATCGCACCGATTAAAGCTTCTAAGGTATCAGCAAGAAGCTTTTGGCGCCCAGCTTTATTATTATATTCTCCTTTTCCCATTAGCAAATAATCTTCAAGATTCAATTTATTTGAAATTATTGGAAGCATGTCGTTCTTAACCAGCTGTTCTTTATATTTTGTTAAATCTCCTTCTGGATTAGGAAATTTATTATAAAGAAATTCTCTCACGACAAGTTCTAAGACCGCATCCCCTAAAAATTCTAATCTTTCATTGTGTCCTGGTTTAAAACCCGGATTCTCATTTATATAGGAATCGTGAACCACTGCCTGCTGTAAGAGATTTTTATCTCTAAAAACAACATTTATTTTTTTCTCTAATTCTGATAATCCTTTCATCATTTACATTATTAATATTATATCATATACATTAGTTGTAACTGTTATGTTCTCTTTTACATCTTAACACTAACCTTATAAGATTACTAAACATATTAACCCCATCACATATCTATCTAAAATTATAATTTCAGGCAAATATGATATTCGAAAAAGTCCCGACAGTCCCGACAGCAGACGAACTCCTTGACAAATCCTTCCGGCGCGCCACAAGAGCCAAGCGCGGAAAGCAAATCCTCGACCGCGAGTCCAAGCTGAAAGCCGAGGAATCAATGCTGCTGACTGCTGCCAACATCCTCACCGATAATCTTGTGAGCATCGTCAGGAAATTCCCGAGCTTTGACCAGATGCCCCTATTTTACCTCGATCTTGCCGAGATACTCGTAGGAGTCGAAGAGATGAAAATGAACCTCGCCTCCGTGCAGTGGGCTGGAAACAAGATTCACGAGCTGGCGAGGAAGTATGTTGGCATGATGCGCGATGCCGATGATGCAAAGGTGGTGCGCAAGCAGGCGTTCGGCCGGATATCCTCAATTGTTGAAAGCATCGACGGCAACCTGCGCTTCCTGAACGATGCCCGCAATAAGCTAAGAAAATTGCCTGCCATTGATGATTCTCCTGCACTTGTAATTGCAGGTTACCCGAATGTTGGCAAATCCAGTTTCGTGGCGCTTGTTAGCAGCGCGCGGCCCGAGATAGCCCCATATCCTTTTACCACAAAAGGGCTTGCTGTTGGGCATTTCACAAGGAATGGGATACGGTACCAGGTCATCGATACGCCGGGACTGCTTGACCGGCCGCTTGAGGAAAGGAACGAGATTGAGCTTCAGGCAATTTCAGCCCTGAAGCATGTGGGGAAGGTCATTCTTTATATCATAGACCCTTCGGAGACTTGCGGTTATACGCTGGAAAAACAGATGCATCTTCTCGATGAGATAAAAAAAGAGTTTGCTGTGCCGATACTGGTTGTAGCGAATAAGACCGATATTTCAGCGCCGGTTGAGGGCGCGGATACGGGCATGTCCACACTTACCGGTGAGGGTGTGGAGGATGTGCTTGAGAGGCTTTTTAAGATGGTTACAGTTATCGATGATGTCCAGATTTAACTAAACAATAGAGGATTTTTTTCTCGACAGACTACCATCCGCATGAAAAAAGTAATATACAACGAAAACAAAATATAGATTTGACCCTGGAGTGGTTATTATGGATAAACTTTACGAGAATTCTGAAACCAGTTGCTGCCCGAGATTTGAACCCGCGCCGTGGAATGAAAAAGAAATCGCCTGGCATGATAAATTGTTCCTCAAAGACCATGTGAGAAGCTTTTTGCATATTCCGTTGAACATGAATAAAATCATGGTAAAAAACATGGAAAGGATTAAAGAAGCAAATGCCCTTGCCCCCGAGCCGCTAATGATTACGGACGAAAACTCCCTGTGGGGAGCTGATATTTATATTGCGGTCAGCAAGGAAGTTCCGGGGTCGGAAATGGAAAGAATATCCGGGACTTTTTTGAGTAAGGTTTTTGAAGGGCCTTATAAGAATGCAGGAAAATGGGCAAATGAAATGAAGAAATATGTACTTTCAAAAGGCAAAGAGCTCAAGAATATGTATTTTTTCTATACAACCTGTCCGAAATGCGCTGAATTTTACGGCAAGAATTATGTTGTTCTGTTAGCAAAGGTTTAGGATGTACGTATTCTGATTATTTTTATTCTCTGACTTTTCACCATTCTTGCATACATAAACTGTCCAAAGAATCTGCAAATAGATAAATTGTTATAATAGGCAATAATAGGGGATGCCTTAATCATTGAGGAATTCAATGGATAAAAATAGTGTTTATGCAGAATTGAAAAGAAATCCAGGAAATGTGCGCTTTAATCGTCTCTGCAATGCAGCCGAATTATTTGGTTTCAGGTACAGGGGAGGAAAAGGGAGCCATGTGATATACAGGCGGGAAGGCATAATGGAAATGTTGAATTTTCAAAATGTCGGCGGTTGGGCAAAACCTTATCAAGTAAGGCAGCTTTTAAAAATCATTGATAAATATAATCTCCTGAAGGAGGAAAATAATGTATAAGTATGCAATAGAAATTTTCTATAGCGAGGAAGACGAGGGGTATATTGCCATAGTGCCGGAACTTCCTGAATGCTCTGCTTTTGGGGAAACTGAAGAAGAGGCATTGAAAGAAATCAAGATAGCTATTGACCTCTGGCTCGAAACCGCTAAGAAAGAAGGGAGACAAATTCCTAAGCCAACAGGAAAGGAACTGCTGAGGACTGTGGTTGAGGAGCTTTCAAGCTTCAGCGCAGCACGCTCACATGGAGTCCATGCATAATAGGTTTAAGTAGTAATGCCATCTACACTTTTTTATAGTTTATTAGTAATAATAATATTATTGACATTCTATTTTCATGAAGGTGGGCATAAATTAACAGGTATCTTTTTTAAATTAAAACCCAATAAAATTATTTGGCGATATTATTTTCTTCCTATCGGTGTCGATGCTGATTGGCCTAATAAATGGTTCATGCTTACAGGAATCGCGGGTGCTTTAGCTGGCAATATGCTACTAATAACATTTTTAAATTATCTGTATATTATTTCCAGTGGCGATTTCTATCGGTTATTATACGCGGCAGCAATAATTTCAATTGCCAGTGGAATAAAACAGAAAGGTGGAGATATAAATTATTTTTTTCATTTTGAAGATTTAGAAAAATATGATTATAATAGGGCAATGATAAAGAAATAATTATATATGCTTATCACAATTTCTTTCTATGTATCTTTTCACTTCTTCATCAATTCCCGCATCATCTTAATCGAACAAAGCTCCCCGCACATGCTGCACGTATCCACATTCTTGCTCCGTGCATGAATCTCCTTTGCCTTCTCGCTGTCAATCGCAAGCCCGAACTGCCTGCTCCAATCCAAATCCCTGCGCGCTAACGCCATCTCGCGGTCAGAAGCGCGCGCCCTCTCACGGACGCCTTCTTTCACAAGGTCGGCAGCATGCGCCGCAATTCGTGTAACGATTGTGCCCTCCTTGATATCCCCGGCATCCGGCAGGGCGAGGTGTTCGGCAGGCGTGGTCATGCACAGGAAATCAGCGCCGTGCATTCCTGCGACCGTTCCTCCAATCGCGGCTGTAATGTGGTCGTAGCCCGGCGCAATATCGGTGACAAGGGGCCCGAGAAGATAAATCGGCGCATTACCTGTAAGGTGCTTCATTGCGGTCACGGATAACCCGATTTCATCCACAGGGACATGCCCCGAAGGCGTTCTCCGGCGCGGGCGTGCCGTTCTTCTGCTTCTTCGCCGCGCACAGGGCGGGGAACAGGATGTCGTGCACCAGGGTGGACTTGCCCGAGCCACTCACCCCGGTGATGGCGACGATCATCCCCAGCGGGATGGAGACATCGAGGCCATCGAGGTTGTGCAGGCGCGC
>JAPZAO010000193.1 GCA_027460615.1 Candidatus Methanoperedens sp. | reverse complement strand
ACCATAGATGCCGCGTTCCCCATGTTAAAGGAAATATCAGGAAGCGAAAGCTTCCTGGGTAGTATTGCGCGGGCCGTCCTTGTGCTTACAATTATTTCAGGATGAACTGCTACGATACCTATGTTTTCAGGATAGAGGGAGATAATCCTGTCTTTATGCACTATCACAAAACCGCCATAAATTGCAGGTGCGACATTATCAGCATGAGCTGCTCCTGAAGCAGCTTTCTCCCCCTGCGCCGCTATCCTGACAAGCTCTTCCCTTGAAAGACCGAGAGAGAACATTTCGTTTAAGGCAAATGCCACCCCTGCCGCTGGCGCCGCGCTGCTGCCAAGCCCGCTTGATAAGGGAATACCCCTTTGTATCCTGATTTTCACTTGCTTTTCAAGCAGAGACGCTACAATTCCCGCAGTATTCTTTTTTGGGTCAACCGGCACGAATCGCGAATCTCTTCCTGTAACGGTTATTATTGTTTTATCGCTTTTTTCAATTTCTATTATATCTGCCGGGTTTCCAAGCGCTATTCCGAATACATCAAAACCGGCGCCAAGGTTAGCAGATGTTGCCGGAACCCTGACCCTGAGGTAATCCTTTCCCATTATCTCTTATACCCGATTGAGCGCAGGAACGATTTTCTCTCTTCCCTGTCCCCGGCACTCTCGATTCCTTTCGGACTTTCACCATCGACTACGCCCATGATACCCCTGCCCTGTCCTGTTTCTGCCACAATCACCTCGACCATATTTGCCGTGGCGCAAAAGATATTGCATACTTCCTGCACGTTCTTTATGGCGTTCAGGACGTTTATTGGATAAGCGTTTCTCATGAATATTATGAAGCTGTGACCGCAGCCGAGCTCAAGGGCATTTTCTTCAGCCGCTTTTACAAGCTCATCGTCATTCCCGTCGCTCCTGATGAGGCACTTTCCTGAAGCTTCGGAGAACGCAAGCCCGAATTTTATGCCCGGGGCGCCGGTGATGAGAGTTTCGTATAAATCCTCGGCGCTTTTGATGAAATGGGTTTGCCCGAGAATCAGGTTTGTGTCATGAGGCGCAGTGATTTTAACTGATTTTAATTCCATAGGTTTCCTCCCATGTTATTATTGGGTTTTTGGTATTTATATGACTACTATGGGCTGAATTAATTATTTTGCCAGCTTCAAAATAACTACCAGTACGCAAGCGCTTATTATATTTACCAGGTACTGCTCCACAGTATATTGTTTCATAAAAAAATAAACAAGAGCGAAGGCTGAAATTGATAATATAATACGGAGTTTTGAAGAATTATCAAAAAGATTTACCAGTCTTATAAACAGGTAGTTGCACACCAGGGCGAAAATAGATAGTATCGGCAGTAATACTAAAAACATTACAACATATAAAAACCATGACGGATTTAATTTCAATAATATCCAGAAAATTCCTGTGAAAACAAGCACAGATAATATTGTGTAAACAGGGAATTTGTAAAATCCTTCTATCAATGATTGTAAGTCCCCCTGCATGCCTGATTTTTTATCAATTGAACTTGGTTTTGCAGCCGAAAAAGAAAAAGTTAAAATCAATAGCAAAAGAATGTTTTCAACTCTGGAATAATCGAGATTTACCAGTCTCAGCCCGACGGTTTTTACGATATGTGGAATTAAACCGAGGTATAAACCGGAAAATACGCTGGCCATCTCCAACGACCCGAAATCAAAGGTGAAATTGCCAAGGTCAATGTAATGCAAATATCCCAGTAGTATCGCCACCATGAGCGGTGGAACGAATGCCGGCGATGCGCTGATTAACTGCGAAGCCAGCCACTGGAAAAATCCGGAGCCGCTGCTGTAATGAGTAACATGCCCGCCGGTTGAGGATACTTTAAATTCTTTTATCTTATTCAGGGTCAGGAGCGCTGTAATGGCATGGCTGAGTTCATGGATGAAAACGCCCCACCAGTTCATCGCCCTGAACAATCGCGGGTGTTTGAAGGAGATGTTGCCGAGATGGCGGCTGACGATGTTTATTGTAATTGATTGGATTACGAGGATGGAGAGGATTACGAGGAAAAAGGAGAGTGGGACGGCGAAGAGATTAATTAAATCCTGGCTTGTGGTGCTCATCAGTGTAAGATAGTCTGGCTGGATAATGAAATTTTTGGAAGTGCTTCAAGATTACTTCAGCAATTAGATTTTTAGACTGTTCGGCGCCGATAGGTATGAGAGTAGCGGGCGGTGCATACTCAAAAAAGGGCTTGCTGCCCTAAGCGTATATCAGCCTGCCTCTGGGTTTTGGGATTTCCCATCCAAGCTCCATAGCAGTTTCTATCCATTCTTTTATTACAGTGAGTATATTTTTTATCGCTTCTTCGTAAGTCCTGCCATCCGCCATGCAACCGGGAAGTTCAGGTACTTCCGCAATATAGGCGTCGTCATCTTCACTCCAATATACGACCATTTCGTATTTTATATAATTCATGCTTCTTTTTAATGGTTAAAGTTTTAATATCCATTTCCAAACGTTTGGATTTATAAGGCATATTTAGTACATTGCAATTGGTAAAATCGTGAGTCGTGAAGATCCTCCATCCCAATGTTCAATTGTTCCAAAAACAGTAAAATTTCCTGTTTTACGTTTGATTATTATCTCAAATTTATCCTTTGCAACTTTTTCTGGGTTAAATGGAATTTCAAGGAATATTTTGTTTGCTCCCATGGTTTTAGTAAAAATATGTCCTTCATTTTGAACAATGTTAAAATCCCCTTTAGTAATAACATATCTTTTTATTTTGACGTGCATCTTCTATTTCTTTTTTCAAACCATCATATGAAGTAGCATATTTTTTTATTTGTTCCCTATAAATTTTTAACCAATGTTCCGGTAAAGGCGCATGGCAGTCTTTATGCAGGGTTTCACAACAGTTTTCAAACGTTTTTCCGATATCAGGCTTATAATTTCTTTCTTCCAAATCCAGAATAAAAACTTCATTATCGTCATATAACCTTTTCATTACTCTTTTGCAATTAGAAGAATTACTTTCAAAATAACAACTTTCGGTTTCAACTTGTTGATCTGTTGTAGAATTGTAAGAAGCTTCTGCTCCCGTATCGTGTATTTTTAAATTTCCACCAACATTTTGTTTTTTGCCCGTAGATATTTTCTCTGTTTTTTTAACTTGCTTCTGTGAGTCCATTTGATAAAATAATTCTGTAATTAAGGAAACATCCATGAAAAAAAAGCATCGTAATTTCTTATCATTTATACAATCGTTTATTAGCACTTCTCTTATCGTGGATGGAACATTATACACTGGTTCATTTGACTCGCCCACAAGTTTACTGAAAACTGGGATTAAGTTTTTATCTGCCCACTTAGTAAAGGAAAAAATAAACCAAATTATAAAAATTATTAATAAAGAAAAAAATATGATAGATATAGAAGCATTCAGTTCTGATATTGAAACCATTTTTATATCACTTTTTGTTGATTAATCAAACCCACCGTATGCTAGTGTAACAATATGGGCAGTATACAGTCCCTTTTTGTATTTGATTTTTACATTCAGGGCATTGGTGTACTGGTTGCTGAGTTTGACGACCTCGAAATAAATACGCCAAGGCAGCTATTCCTATAGCACCACCTACTATGAGTGCCAAAGCATCATCTGATTTCGACATTATTTATTTCCTCTAAACATTTATTATATTTTCTTTTCAAAGAGTTATACTTTTCCATGAAAACCTAGTAAAAATAATCAAAATTCCCTTACCCTCTTTATCTCAGTAAGTAAATCAGTCATAAATCCTATTTTTATCAATTCCTCTTGCCTTCAAATCCTTTTACCAAAGATACTCAAAATATTCGATATTACTCTTCATATCACAAACCCCGTCTCACTCTTCGGCCTCGGCTTAATCAAAATAAAATTCCTCATCTTCGAAGGCAAAACCTGCGCCACCTCCTTCATCGTAACCCCTTCAACGAACCTGATGTTCTCTATCATCTCATGGAACTCCTCATAAGGCAACTTCACCCTCGCGCCATTCAACTGCAAGGTTATCGGAAGGGGATGAAGACTGTCGATTATCTCCTGCACCTGCTCCTCGATTTCTTTCTTGATGCGCGGCGGCGCTATGGAAGGCGGGTCTTTTGCAATCTCTTTCCTGACATCATCCAGGACTTTACCTATCACTTCCGCAAGCTTATCCAGGGTGCGAAGCTCCTCAGCATGCCGCATATGATGCAAAATCCTTCCAAAATTGCCAACGTACGCGGTTGCATTCGGGACATCCTCTGTTCTCAATTCAGGCGCGCCCGTGACCACAACCGGGATTTCAATCCCCTCGTAAAGCCTCTTTGACTTTTCGATGATACAGTGCTCATAATTCCCAAGGATGAAAACAGCCACATCATGTTCATTAATAAGGTCGCGTTCATAAGCCGTAAGCTGGCATATTCTCTTACCGACTCCCCGCGCAAGCCCGACCATATTTGTCTTGGCGCCCTGTTTTCTCAGGAATTCAGCCACGTCGCAATCAAGGTGCGGAAGATGATGATAAGCAAGCGTTGGCGCGACGGTCGCGATCTCGCTTCCCGTAAGCGGCGCCCGCGTGAGCTTTCCAAGAAGCTCTTTTGCCTTGGCTTCCACGATTGCTATATCATTTATCGGGACAAGCATCAGCAGGACGACTTCTGTCTGCATCACGTTTTTCTGGAGGATATATCCGCCGAGGTCTTCCACCAGTTCCACCAAATGATTGTGCTTATAGACCCCGCCTACATACATAATAGGTTCAAGCATTTTCTTCCCTCCGCAGTGATTCCAGCATGTCCTTTCCTTTCGCCAGCCATTCGGGTTTCAGCGTATCCTCGGAAGCCACGAAAAGAACATGCGACATCGAAAGCTCATGTTTTCGCACCCTGAAACCCTCGGGTATTATGCGAAGGGCAATGGCGTCGATGAGCCTGTCAAGCACTTCCTGCTGGGGCTCTTCAATAACAAGTTCGCCTAATGCATCCATTTCTTTTAACGGGTCGGCTTTAACAATTAATATTTTCTTGTCTGGCTGCTCGATATTTTCCTTGCCGAATTTTTCCCAGAGTTTATTGAGCAATTTAATAGTGTAGGCTTCTTTATCAATTTCTATCTTGATTTCGTCCTTGCCGAGCGAGCCCATTTCGACTTTGGCAAAATCCTTAAGCTTGACAGAAGGTGTCCCGAGGCGCAACAGGGCTGCAAATATGAACACAGGTTCAACCGGGTCCACGAAAACCCGCAAACGCCCTATAACACGCGAGAGGGAGAGATCCGCAATTGTATCCATTATTAGGGTTCGTGTGGTTTTAGCCCCGACTGCATCTGGCGATTCCACAATAAATGTCTCAAGCTGTTCCATCATGGCTCCTATTTGGAAATGAATCCTGAAGCAAGAAGCGCTGCCCCTACCGCTCCGATATACTGCGCGTTGTCGGGGACGATGACCCTGACTTTTAGCAATTCCTCAACTGCCTTTGGCAGCCCTTCAATAAGAGAGGTGCCGCCGACCATTATTACAGGTTCCTTTACATCAATCTCCTGGAGCTGCTGCTCGAATAATTGTTCTGCAACGCTATGACAGGCTGCAGCAGCCACATCCTGGGGAGTGTTTCCAGCAGCCAGTGAATTTACAAGTGACTGGATACCGAAGACTATGCAGTAGCTGTTCATCTTGACGTTCTCAGCCTTTCCTTTCACTGCGAGCGCCCCGAGCTCGGTTATGCTCACGCCGAGCCGTTTTGCTGTCATTTCAAGGAACCTGCCCGATGCGCCGGCGCAGATGCCGCCCATCGTGAACATGCCGGGAATGCCGTCAATAACTGATATCGCCTTATTGTCCATGCCCCCGATATCAAGAACTGTCGCCGTTCCTTTTTGTTTGCCTGCAAGGTAAACCGCACCTTTTGAATTAACCGTGATTTCTTCCTGTACCAGGTCTGCCTTGAAATGTTCCCCGATAAGGAATCGCCCGTAACCCGTAGTGCCGAGAGCCTGTATTTCTTCGCGTTTAACCCCTGCTTCTTTTAAGGCATTGGCGTAGGCTTCCTCAGCGCTTTCCAGTACCTTGATGGTGGGCACCCATCCTTTCCCGATTATCTTATCATCTCTCATGACAACGGCTTTTGTTGTTGTAGAACCTGAATCGATCCCTGCCGTAAGACCGCTCTGCGTTTCTCTGGCCAGCAGGCTCTTCCTGCGGGCCGTCGTGGTAAGGGCTTCCATTCTTGTAAGCAGCGTTCCCGCAGTGGTTCTTTCCGTGAATGAGTAACTTATGACCGGGATACCGGTTTTTTCATGGATGTAGCGGCGCACTTCGCTCCTCACAAGTGCGGCTTCTGCGCACCTGAAGCAGGTTGCAACGAAAACTGCGTCAACCTGCACCTTTCCGGTCACAATGGATTTTGCCCGCGCCATTATAAGCTTAAGGTCGGGACTTGCCACTTTAAGCCCGAATTCCTCTTCGATTGATTCAATATCCGCAATATCCACTTCGGGATAGACCATGACCGCATTGACCTGCTTGACTGCGGAATCGATTTCTTTCTGTATCCCGCTGTATTCCGCGCCGCATGAAAGCTGGGCTATCCTCACAGGATTTTCATTTATGCTTATTTTTTTTATAGCCTGCCTGACACCGGGTTCGATTTCTTTCTCCATCCCGCATCCGGCACATGATTCCTGAGCCTGGCCATTTTCAGTCAAAGTCATTTCTTTTCCTCCGCAGGTTTGAGGGATTTTAAGAATTCCGATATTTTATATACAAATTCCTTAGCCTCTTCCTCTGTTGATGGATAATCAAGCTCAAGAAGCGGGATTTTTTTAGCCCGCAATAAGAAATTAACAAGTTCATTCGTCCTTGCGCAGCCCATACAGCCAAATGATATTACGGGGTCGCGGACAACAATGGCAGCTTCTGCATTCTTAAGAAGCGGGTCAAAAAGCGACATCCTGCCTCTCACGCCTGAGGGGACTTCCACGGCGGCGTATTTTAACCCTAATTTCGGGTCTTCGGGCGTGATGTTCATGGGAGGAGAATCAAGCCCCTGTGATTTGACCTTTTTCCCTATTTCCTGCATGATTGCAAGCGGTTCATGACCAAATCGTTCAACAAGGTCTGAAAGAATAAGACTGTTTGTGGGATAAATAAAAACCTTCATGGCATTACCTCTGTTCCTTTATAATACTTTTAAGTTTCTCTATCTCGAGTTTTTTCTTTTTTTGTTTTAGTTTGGGGATTTCACCTTTATCAAGCGCCCGAAGCGCCGAAGCGATGTGCGGTAACAATTTGTCCTCGCTCTCGAGATTGTGGAATCCCGGTCTTGCCCCGCCGCGTCTTGTCGCCCTGCAGCGGTATGGCTCGCCTGGCGCAAAGCCCCGCTCCTTAATGAAAATGCCGTAGGGGTCAAGTTTGCGAATGTTTGAAAGAAGAGAATCAACTATCTGTCGTTCCCCGGTTACCATGACCCCGAAACAGGTTTCCTTAACCAGAACATCGGCATTGGATTCGTAAAGCTTTATAACTACATCGCTGGGCAGCAGTTTTGACGAATTGATTACCACCATTTTGGTTATGGTATCCATTTATGAAACCTCTCTTATGTAAATTATATCGCCTGCTTTAAGGCCTTTCAAGCGTTCCGGCTCAATGACTTTCCCGATTATATTTGTACATTCGAACTTTTCTCCGGTAGGACCATATTTTTCATCATCTGTAAGCCTGACGCCAACCATACCGTAGCGTTTTGCAGCCTGGTTTGTCACGCCGATTTCACCTGCTGCGACCCGGGTTTTAGGAACATTCTCGGGATTGATTTCCTTATAGGCTTCCGCCTCTTTCTCCGACTTGAAAAGATAAGTATTCTCGTATGTATAAACCACAGGCAGTGGACCTAACGGCCTGTCTTTCAGGCGCAGTGAATGCCTGAAGAAGTCAAGTGTTATCGGGGCTTTGTCATCGTAAAAACTGAC
>JAPZAO010000192.1 GCA_027460615.1 Candidatus Methanoperedens sp. | reverse complement strand
GACCCTCTCATCTTGAATATCTCTATACTGCGTACCCTTACGCTGTCCGTGCGCTTATAATACATCAAAATAGTTCCTTCGGTAACGAAAGTTTCCACCCCGAACCTGCTCGGCATGTTCTCATCGACTATTTCGCATGTCATGATTGAAGTCAATCCCAGGATTTCAAGAGTGGTACTTAATTTCAGAAGCTCAACTCTTATCTTTGCAGGGTCCTGGAGGTAAAAACCGATAGATGTAGTCCCGTCAACTACCGCTCTTTTTGCATCGATCTCATCCTGTATCGCGATTATCTGGTCCATCATCGAACGCATGTCGAACGGCCTGACATCAACATATTTTTCGTGAGAGGGTATGCCGATTTTTGTAGAACACGCATCTACTATCGCTAATTTTCCTTCGTCCTCAAGAGCCTCAAAATCCCACCCGAACATTTTCACATTTTCCCTTATTTGTTCGGGGCGCTCTTCTGTCGCTATAATTATGCCATTTTCCCCGTACTTTGTAATCCCATTATAAACATATTGAAGCCCGAAAATGGTTTTCCCTGCTCCTGCCGGCCCGGACACGAGATATGTCCTGTTTCTTAGCAGTCCCCCGCCGCACAATTCATCAAACCCCGCGATTCCGGTAGGAACCCGTTTTGGGTCAATTTTTTCTGTTTTAATCTGCTTTTTTTCAGCCATTGGTATTCAACCTGAATAATAGTAATCTTTTACTTATAAATACTTATTTATGTTCATAATGTTTCTGATTATTATGAGGTTCTAAATGATTACAAAAAATATATGTCCCTGTAATACATTTCCGATGCGGTGGAATAATGGTTCTTCCAGATAAATTCAAGTGTGTAATAACAAACTGGGACTATATTTATGACCTGTGCAGGCATGTCGCAAACGAAGTCAAGAAATCCGGATATAAGCCCGATACGATAATCGCGCTGGCACGGGGGGGCTGGTTTGCAGGCAGGGTGCTGTGTGATTTCCTAGGTCTTAACGACCTGACAAGCCTTAAAATCGAACATTATGTAGGTACTGCAAACGCAGGCAGCGGACCCGCTATCAAATATCCGTTGGCTGATAATGCCGTGGCAGGAAAGAGAGTATTAATCGTGGATGATATTACGGATACCGGCAAAAGTATCGCCCATGCCAAAGAATACGTCCTCAAGCAGAAACCGAAAGAGGTAAGGACCGCAGTCCTCCAGTATCTATACACTTCTGAAATCAAGCCTGATTATTGCGGCGAGGTTGTGCAGGAATGGGGCTGGATCGTATATCCGTGGAATTTCATAGAGGATATGATAGACATCATATCGCGCCTTATGGCAAAGGAAAAACTCAATGAATGGGATATCGAAAAAATCAGGTCCGGACTTTTAAAATATCATAATATCGACCCCATCAACTTTGAAATCGCGCAGCCTGACCGGATGGAAGAGGTACTCGATGAGATGACAAGAAGAGGGATGCTCCAGACAAAATCCGTTTCAGGCAAAAAAACCTGGGAATATACCGGGGCGTGAAAATCGTGCAGGCGGATATTGCAATAATCGGGGGCAGCGGCGTTTATGATACCTCGATGCTGGACAACGTAAAGGAAGTTGAAATCGATACGCCTTTCGGAAAACCGTCTGATGCCATCACCATAGGGTCATTCGGGGAAACTAATGTTGCATTTCTTCCCAGGCACGGCAAAGGGCACAGGATATCCCCGAGCAAACTGAATTCCCGCGCCAATATCCTGGCTCTCAAGAAACTTGGAGTTAAAAGGATAATTTCCGCTTCTGCCGTGGGAAGCCTGAAGCTTGAACTCAAGCCCCTTGATATCGTTATCCCTGACCAGATTTTTGACAGGACAAGGACGCGCGAGAGCACATTCTTCGATGAAGGGCTCGTTGTTCATATGGGTTTTGCAGACCCTTTCTGCCCCGAGATGTCGTCCCTCCTTGGCGATATTACAAGCGAACTTGGATATTCAGTACAGGAAAAAGGAACATATGTATGCATGGAAGGACCGCAGTTCTCAACGCGCGCCGAATCAAGGGTTTATCAAAGTCTCGGGTTTGACATAATAGGGATGACCGCGCTTCCTGAAGCAAAACTTGCGCGTGAAGCCGAGATATGTTACAGCATGATTGCGACGGTGACTGACTATGATGTCTGGCATGAAGAGGATGTCACTATCGAAACTGTGATCGCAAATGCAGTGAAGAACGAAGAAGCGGTCAGGAATATCATAAAAGAGGCTATCCCGAGAATATCACTTGAGAGGAAATGTATCTGTGCCAATGCATTATCCGGCGCGATAGTCACGGCGCCAGATAAGATTCCTGTGGAGACGAGGAGAAAATTGAATGATCTCGTGGGGAAATATCTATAATTTTTCTCAAAAATGTTATATGGTTTCAGGTAGATGAACAAGTGTGGTAATTGAGGATCCGGGTAAGGCAATTTTTTTCAATGATTCGCGCGATATAACGATGGTGGAGTTAGGGCGAGATGACGTAACCGTATCATTGACCCCCGGCAAAATCATATTATGGTTTGGGAGGCAGGTAAGCGAATCATTGATCCGTGACGTCATTTTCGGAATTTCCGGGATAGATGCTTCTGTAAATCATGAACAGGAAGTAATATGTGATTTCAGTACAATCCCGGAGTATGAGAATATGGGATATGTATTGACATCATATGCAAGAACAAAAGGCGGGTACAGGGCGATTTTCAATGTGCCGTTTTCAAAGAAATCTGCCCTCGCGCATTTCGTAAAATCCATCGTCAGCCAGCTTCGTGAAAAGGATGTGAGAAAAACACTTTTCTGGGATGGAAGCTTTGACAGGATAATTTTAATATTCAACGAGTTGAAGAAACTCGATGGATGGGAATTAAAGCGGATTGAATATAAAGAAGAAGAAAAAGGTGTTTAAATGGTAAGAAAAGAATGCAAAGCTACAATCGCCTCGATGAACCTCATTGCAAAACACATTCAAAAAGTTTCTTCAAAACTCGACACCGGTTCGGTAAAAAGACTTGTCGATGAAATTATAGGCTCAAAGCGAATATTCCTGATGGGGGCGGGAAGGTCGGGTCTTGCAGCAAAGGCTTTTGCGATGCGGCTTATGCATATGGGATTTAATGTTTTCGTGGTTGGCGAGACAACAACCCCGGCAGTACAGCCCGATGACCTGGTGATTGCGGTTTCCGGCTCGGGTGAAACGCCTTCCATTGCAAACCTTGGCGGAATCGCTAAAAAAATAGGTTCAAAACTGGCGGTCATAACCTCAAATAAGGATTCTACCCTCGGGAAGATTTCTGATATAGTCGTGATAGTCCCCGGGAGACCTAAAGAAGATGTCATTTACGAGGATTATCATGAACGGCGGATGGTTGGGTATCCCGAGCTTGCGCCTCTTGGGACTATTTTTGAAATAACCGCGCTTGTTTTTCTTGATGCAGTCGTATCCGAGTTGATGGTCAGGACAGGGGCAAGCGAAGCGGAATTGAAGAAAAGGCATACGGTTTTTGAGTGATGCCTATGTTTTCGCAACGCGTAAAGAGTATTGACATCTCCGGTATCAGGAAGATGTTTGAAGGCGCGGGTCCGAATGCCATCAATCTCGGCCTCGGCCAGCCGGATTTCGACACGCCGGAGCATATTAAAAAAGCGGCAGTTGATGCAATAAATCAGGGTTTCACGGGCTATACCGGGAACCTCGGGATTCCCGAGCTTCGGGAAGCATTGTGCAGGAAATTTAAGAGTGAGAACCATTTTACAGTCGAGCCAAATGAAATTATGGTCACATCAGGCGCCTCTGAAGCGCTTCACCTGGCATTGCAATCACTGGTGGATAAGGGTGATGAGGTTCTGGTACCTGACCCGGGTTTTGTATCCTACGCGCCGTTAACGAAGATGGCAGGGGGAAAGGTTGTGGGCATACCTCTTGGCGAAGAGCTTACATTAACGCCTGAAGCCGTGAATGAAGCCATTACTCCTAAAACCGCTGCAATGATTATTAATTCCCCTTCAAATCCCACTGGGACAGTCCAGACAAAAAAGGAGATTAAAGCGCTGGCAGGGATAGCGGAGGACAATGACATTACGATAATCTCAGACGAGGTGTATGAGCATTTCATCTACGAGGGCGAGCATGTCAGCCCGGCGCAGTTCACTGATAAAGTAATTACAATCAACGCAGTCTCAAAAACGTATGCCATGACCGGCTGGCGCATCGGTTATGCAGCCGCGAGGAAAGAATACATCGAGCAGATGCTCAAAATTCACCAGTATATCCAGGCATGCGCGTGCTCAATCGCCCAGAAGGCGGCGCTGGCTGCGATTGAGGGGCCGCAGGAGTGCGTGAGTGAGATGCGTGAGAGTTTCAGGGCAAGAAGGGATATCTTACTTACCGGATTTGCTTCGATGGGTATTAAATGCGTTAAGCCGCAGGGGGCTTTCTATGCATTCCCTGAGGTTGCGGATGAGGATGCGCCGCAGAAGTTGCTGGAAAAAGGCGTGATCGTTACTCCGGGCTCGGCTTTCGGGGAGAACGGGAAGGGGCATATCAGGATTTCGTATGCAGTTTCGGAGGGGAATTTGAGGAAAGCTATTGGGGTGATGGAGAGGGTGCTTGGATGAATGTGGATGCTGTGTCATGGTTCGGAATGGGTAGGCACGCATCGCATAGTATGTATTACTATGACAGATAATCCTGAAATCGTCATACACAGGCCTCGTATATCGTAATGGGTTTGTGACTGCAGACGATTGGAGATAAGTGCTTCCATTGGGCTATTTGAACCTGAATAACAGACGTTGCATTAAATATAGGGCATGGATAAAAATAAAGGTTGTGCTATTTAGTTTCATACAGATGTTCTAAAATTTTTTTAAGCTCTCTGAATTCTTCCGCCTCAGACTCTGGCTGGCATACTAAATAAGAGTGACCTGCTTTGAAAATTAGGGGTTCTTCTTTTAAACAATGACTTATAAACAATTTAAGAGGTACTCTTTCAATTTGGGGTAATCCCCACATTTTTGAAAAATATCTATTGATTTTGTCTGTTTTTCCTTGACCTGCATGACCTGAAATATAAGATAAATTTCTAGGGTATTTATCTTCAGGTAAGCGAATTTTCCAATAATTATTTTGGTTTTCTTCTGGCTTTATTCCTAGATTTTTTGTTAGCTCTGCTGACCAATCTTGTCCTAAAGAATCAATATAGTCAATATTGAAAAGAAAAGGCATATTTTTTTCATCAACTGAAGATTTCGTTTTTTGTTGCTTTTCTGTGAGTTCAATAAACCGATCATAAAATGATTTCTCCTCTGGCTTTTCTTTAGGAGCTTCCGATAAAAATGCATATAGAGATTTATTTTGTTTAATGATTTCTTTGTCTTGTATTAGTCGAATTAGAACAGACCATGCTAGTTTTTTGTTGGGAAGATTCGGAAAGGTAGTTCCAATTACATTTATTGAAAGTTGTCTTAAATTGACATTATTGTCTTGCGTTAGCGTCAGTAAATCACACCATGCTTGTTTTCTATCAGGTATATATGGAAATACAACACCCATTAATTCAATTGCACTAATCTGAAGGAAGCCATCTGAATTTTTTGCTATCAAAAACAAATCCTTCCAGACTTGTTCCTTATCTGGTAAGGAAAGGAAGGCAGTTCCTAATGCTTCAATTATATTCCGTTGATTAAAATTTTTTGTATTTTTCATTAATGAATTTAAGTCTTTCCGAGCTTGTTTCTTGTGAAGGAAAAAATTTATATTATAATAAATTCTGTTAACTGACATTCCAATTTTATTTATATATTTAGATAAGACTGGAAAGCCAAAATATGATGCAATACCGATAAATAATAATATTGAAAATGAAAGGTATTCAGTATTGAGTGGGTATTTATAAAAAATAAAGTAAAATACTACTCCTATCGCCACGATTGTAAATATATTTCTAATAATTTCATAAAGAAAATTTAATGAAAAAACATTATTATAAATATTTTTAATGAATTTATTATTAGTCATATTATTTTGATTGCCTCATTTGAATTTTTCTTTATAAAGATTTATAACATCAGATGATATATATATTATAAAAATTATTAATACACCAATATGTGCTGCGAGTTCCATACTTAATATAATGGGGGGTTCTTTTGTAAAGAGCAAGTTAGTAGCGAATATTATAAGTTTTAATGCTCCCAAAGTTGCAAAAATTTTTATAATACCATCTATTAAATGTGTAATGAAGGGTACGTTATTTTCCCATAAATATTTTAAGATTTTCGATTCAACCATAAATTTCTATAGTCATTTATATGATTAAACAATTGTATATACCTAAGGGTCATCATTATTGAAAGTATATGATATAAACCTAACGAAAATGACTGAAGTTTTCAAAGTTCAGAAAATAATGGGAAGTATTAGTAAAAGATTTTTACGCAATCTTTCTGATTTTCTTGCCCCTATTGACAAATGCAAAATCAACCAAAAAAGATTGATGTACTAATGCACCCACGTCGGACTACGTCGTTTTTCAAACCGAGGTCGATGAAGGCGATAGTCATCACCAATGCAAAGCAGCGCCGCAGTTCCAGACTGAAGTTATTTTTTGTTCAACGCACAGAGGATTTCTAACTTTATTTCCCTCTTAAAAAGTCACCTGTAAATCAACTCTTGAGAACCCTCTCTTCAATAACCCCAACTATCTCCTTAATATCTTTTATCACCACATCCGCCTCCTCGCACAGTAGCTTCGGGCACTTCCCGGTCTGCTGAATCGAAAGCACCCCTGCTGCGCGCATCGAAAGCAAGTCATTAATCCCATGGGTTACTAAGTTGGAAAAGTAACCCATGAAGTGCCCCACCTCCAACGTAATATTATCAATCGTTATTTATTTGTATATTCACGCGTATCTAATAATAACGCCAGGAGAAAAAAAATCATGCCCCTAACCGTTAACATAAAAAAAGATTTTTCCATACAGGAAGTAAGCAGCGTAATCCGCTCTGCATTAGCCCTCGATGGGCGGATAGCAAAGCATAAAAAAACCAAATATGCCGAAACCTGTAAAATCTTTGAGAAAAAATACAAGATGAATTCAGGCGTTTTCATGAAGAAATTCGACTCTGGAGAACTTGACGATAGGGATGACTTTTTTGACTGGTATGCCGCAAAAAAAGGACTCGACACGTGGAGTAAGAAACTGAATGTATTATCCGGAATCAGTGTATGAACTCCCGGGAGTATTGCTCTCAAATTGAAACGATTGTCAGGGACTGTCCTATCGTTACCCATTTCTCAATTGACTTTGACGAAATTGATGTTGAAATCGGATATCTAAAGGGCAGGCTTGAGTTAATAGACGGCTCGATTCTCTATTTTATTGAATTTGTTGAGATCAAAGGCAATAAGGCAAATCGCCTCAAGTACAAATACCAGTGGCAGTCGGAAACAGGTGATTTGATAGCACGGTGGGATAATGTGCCGCATCATCAAGAGATCGATACTTTTCCGCATCACATGCACGATGAGAAAGGAGTATATGCATCAAAGGGCATGAATTTAAAAACTATTATTGATATGCTCATGGATAAAATATCTTAAATTCAGGCTAAAAGAGATTTAATAGAAGAATTTTACAGCCATCGCATAAGGCGTGTGGTTTGAATGGAAAATTAATCCTTAAGAACCCTCTCTTCAATAACCCCAACTATCTCCTTAATATCCTTTATCACCACATCCGCCTCCTCGCACAGAAGCTTCGGGCACTTCCCTGTCTGCTGTATCGAAAGCACACTCATGTCGGCAGCGCGCATCGCAAGAATATCATTGATACCATCTCCCACCATTATCACCATATCGTATTCCTGCTTTAACTTTATCACTATTTCTTCTTTTTTCTTTGGCGTTGATATTTCAAATACGCAGCTCTGGGGTACACACACATTCTTTGCCAGGGGCGAAAGATTCCGCATACTATCTCCCGATGCGATATATACGCCAATATTTCTTTCATTAAGGGTCTTAATCACATATGGCGTATTGGAATAAATTTTCCCGCCTGTGCAAATAACATAAGGGATGTTTTTCGAGTCCACATCAATAACCAATCCCACGCCCATATAAAAAATATTCTTGCATCGCCGTTTCACAGAAGCCATAACATCCTGTAAATCGGACATTTTAGCTTCCGTGTCATTTTCAACCACGGATACAGCAGTTGCTTTATCCACATGTGCCCTCGAACATCCGACCTCTATATCGATTTTGTATTTCCTGATAAAATCCGAGACCAGCATTTCGGGCGGGCAGTTAACCAGTTTATTAGAATCGACCTGCATGACGAGAAGAGCGCAATTTGGTTTTTTTCCTACAAGCTCGGTTGATACTACCTCATCCAGATATTCTCCGGTATGTATGTTCTTTGCCACGCGATACATGCGAAGCAGTGTTCCTGCGCTGTCAAACACTACGGCGATTTTCATAGTTTACAAACGGCTTTTATGAGTATTTAGATTTTCCGAGGAAAAGAAGGGACTGTAAAAAAGTTTGGTGTTGAGCGAATTCTTTGCGTACTTTGCGCCTTGGTATGAAAAAATAAACAACTAACTCGTACGAACTGATACGAACTCACTCTTTTGTTACGTTGCATTACGTTACTAAAATCACAAAAATTGCCCAGAGCAAGTGGTATCTGCGTTCATCCGCGTTCATCTGCGGTTTATAAATTCGATATGCTAAAGCTGCATCATTGGTCATCGATTTAGGAGTCTGATTGATTTAATGCATATCATTTTTCGAAATGTGAAAGATAGTTATGATTCTTGATCTTGTTGAAATAGAACACGGATGGCACGGATTTGACGGATACCCACGGATATTTTATCATCCGTGCCAACCCGTGTTATCCGTGGAATCCGTGTTCCACCCAATTTTTTCTTTTAATCGATGACGTATGAAAGCTGCATCGGTTTCTATTGGCGCGCCTCACAGTTGAAAATATTTAAATCTGAGTTCGTACGAGTTCGTATTAGTTCACTGTTAAATGTTCATTTTGTTGTTTTTCATTGATGCCTACGAATCGTGGATTCATAGCCGACTCTGCGGTGAAAAATCATGCACCGCAAAGAACCCCAGGAGAGCAAAGTTACTTTAAGACGAAATTTACATCCCCAAGAGTTATTTATTAACCCTATTGATATTATAAATATGGACCAACTCACTAAAGTATCATTCACCAATCTGGAGAAAATCCTCTTTCCTGAGCAGGGTTTGAAAAAATCCCGGGTCATTGAATACTATATCAGGATTGCCCCGCGGATGCTGGGATTCCTGGAGAACAGGCCCATAGTCATGAACAGGTACCCTGATGGCGTTGACAGCGAAGGATTTTATGAGAAGGATAGGCCAATGGGCATACCGGACTGGGTTAAAACCTTCAAAAAATACTCGGAGACTGCACAACGGGAAATAAACTACGTTATATGCAATGACCTGGATACCCTTATCTGGATGGCGAATCTGGCATCCATTGAGATAAACATCACTCTTTCAACAATTGATGATTATGATACGCCTGACCTTGTGTTGTTTGATATAGATCCCGAACCTCCATGTTCCTTTGACGATGTCATTAATGTCGCTCTTTTATTGAAAGAAAAGCTGGATGAACTCAACTTCAGGTCATTTGTCAAAACCTCAGGGAAAAAGGGACTGCATGTTGTCCTGCCCGTTATTAAAAGTTATAATTTCAGGCAGACCAGGGAATTCGTTCATCAATTCGGAAAGTTCCTGGCAAGAGAATCTGACCTTGTTGTATCAGAGTTCAGGAACTCCAGAGACCCCGGAACTATCTTTATAGATTACCTGCAAAATACCCGCGGAAAGACCATGATAGCCCCATATAGCCTGAGAGCCGAACCGAAAGCTACAGTATCTACGCCTCTTGAATGGAAGGAACTCAAGAAAGGATTAAGACCTGAGGAGTTCAACATAAATACTATCCTGAAAAGGAAGAACGATCCCTGGGAGGGGTTACTGGAAAATAGACAGGCGCTTGAGGTGGAATAAATGGCAAAGGATCAAGACTCAGCAAAACCGTCCAACAGGCCAATCTGGAGCGGCAGCATCACTATCGGGCTTGTGAATGTGCCGGTTAAACTTTATACTATGATACGTGACCAGGCGTTTTCATTCAGGTTCTTACACAATGAGGACGGGCAGCCGTTGAAATATGAAAGGGTATGCAGCAGGGATAATAAGGTCATTGACTGGAAAGACACGGTAAAGGGATATGAAATACGAAAGAATGAGTTCATAGTTTTTAAAAAAGAGGAACTGGACGCGATAAGACCAGAATCTGACCAGAGGATAAGGCTTGAAAAATTCATCAGTTTACTCTCCATCGACCCCATATATTTTGAAAAGTCATATGTGCTTGTTCCTGATCGGAGCGAAGAAGCCTACAGCCTCTTGATGACAGTAATCCGGCAGGAGGGAAAAGCGGGAATGGGGAAGATCACTCTGAGAACCAAGGAATATCCTGTAATTGTGTATGAATATAAAGGTGCCCTGGTATTGACAACCCTGCGTTATGCCAATGAGGTTACAAATCCCGGGGATATTGAAGAACTCACGAAACTCAAAAAGCCCCAAAAAAGTGAACTGGAACTGGCTGAGAAGATCATTAAAGAACTGTCCGGGGAATTTGATATCACCGAGTACAGGGATGGTTACAGGGAAAAGATTGAAAAGCTCATAGAAATGAAGATGAAGGGTGAGGTCATTGTTGCAGAAGTTCCCAAGAAAGAGGAAGTCAGGGAATTGATGGTGGCCCTTCAAGAGACTATCAAGAAACTGGGCAAATGAAGCAATATAAACCGATGCTTGCCCGTCCGGCAGAAGCGCCGTTTTCTTCTGCTGACTGGATATTTGAAGTAAAATGGGATGGCATAAGGGCTATCAGCTACGTTAAGGAAGGACTCAGCATCAGGAGCCGAAACCAGAAGGAACTGACAGGTAATTTCCCGGAGCTTTCCGAACTGAAAGACCTGACCCATGATGCTGTCCTTGACGGTGAAATAATTGTTATGAAGGATGGAAAACCTGACTTCCAGACCCTCATCCAGAGGATGCAAAACACCAAACCGGGAGATATAAGATATATGTCAGGCAAATTCCCTGCCACTTATATAATATTTGATATCCTGGAAAAGGATGGGGCGGAGCTGCTTGATATTCCTCTCATGGAGAGAAAGAGGACATTGAAAAATAGTGTAAAAGAGGGAAAATCCATCGTCCTTTCTTTATTTGTTGAAGAGACAGGAGTTGTTTATTACCAGGCGGTTCTGGAAAAAGGCCTTGAAGGCATAATGGCCAAAAAGAAGCAAAGTTCATACGAACCCGGAAAAAGGAGCAACAACTGGCTGAAAATAAAGCAGGTAAAGACATGTGATTGTGTCATTTTCGGTTATACCAGAGGTGAAGGTAACAGGGAAAACACTTTTGGATCATTGATACTGGGATTATACGATTCGGCAGGGCCGGTTTTTATTGGCAAAGTCGGCACAGGTTTTTCACAGGAAGATATGGAGAATATGAAACGGCTTCTGGATGAATATAAAGTGGACGAAGAAACACTGCAAGGAGTGGATATGGATAGGGAAATAACCTGGTTAAGACCCGATGTTGTGTGTGAAGTCGGTTATCAGTCCACAACGGAAGACGGTAAACTCCGTATTCCAGTATTCAAAAGATTCAGGGAAGATAAAGACCCGCTTGAATGCACTATTGACCAGATACGGCCTGCTCTTTCGGATTACAATGCCAAAAGGGATTTCATGAGGACAACTGAGCCTCCAATGTCAAAGGAAATGGGTTCCGGGAAATCCTTTGTAGTCCAGGAGCATCATGCCCGCAGGCTCCATTACGATTTAAGGCTGGAAAAGGATGGAGTGCTTAAAAGCTGGGCAGTTCCTAAAGGTATTCCGGAAATAAGCAGTGAGAGGAGGCTTGCCGTGCAGGTGGAAGACCATCCTCTGGATTACGCTAAATTCGAAGGGACGATCCCTGAAGGGCAGTACGGCGCCGGGACTGTGAAAATTTGGGATAAAGGCCTATACGAACCTGTTGTGTGGGAGGAGAACAAGATCGAGTTCATTGTCAAAGGAGAAAAGATGGAAGGGATGTATGTTCTCGTAAAGTTCAAAAAAGCCGATAAGAACAACTGGCTGCTATTCAAAGGGAGCGATTGAGATGAAAAAAATCCATATAGGCACTATGGGATGGAGTTATGATTTCTGGGTGGGGAATTTTTATCCTGAGGGTTCAGAAAACCTGCTGGCCGAATATGCAAAGAATTTTGGCACCGTTGAAATCGACAACACATTTTACCGGATACCATCAAAGGATACTGTAATGAAATGGAAAGATGAGGTGCCGGATGATTTTATTTTTTCAGCCAAATTTCCGCGCAAAATTACGCATATCAAAATGCTTGAGGATTGTAAAGAAGATATGGAGGTCTTTGTTGAACATATTTCATTGCTGGGAAATAAACTCGGTCCTTTGCTTATTCAATTACCACCCGGCTTTAAGCCAGAGAAGTCCGGGATATTGAAGGATTTCCTGGCTGGTCTTCCAAAAGGACGCAGGTTTGCAGTGGAGGTAAAGAATAAAAAGTGGCTGGATGAGAATTTCTATGACCTGCTGAGAGAAAATGGAGTCGCACTTGCATTGATAGACCATCCGTGGATGCCCGAAATGAGCACGATAACAGCAGATTTCACATACATCAGATGGGAAGGGGACAGGAGGAAAATTAAGGGAACCACAGGAATTGTTGAAAGAGATAGAAGTGAGGATATAAAAAATTGGGGGATGAAGATCAAAGGTTTTCTTGATGATTCTATAGAAGTTTTTGGTTATTTCAGTAAGTATTATTCAGGTTATCCGCCCGGGGACGTGAGGATGCTGCTGGGTCATGTTAATAAAGACTCTTCCTAAAATCAAGGGCCAGAGAGAAATCTCTCGCAGACCGCAAGGTCAGCCCGAGTATTAACGTTCAGCGCCAGCTCTTCATCATCCAGGATAAGATTATAATCCTCCTGCTCTTCCTTTATTTTGTCAGCATCAAGGATATTTATCCCGCATGGAACTATGAAGCTTGAATTCTTATGAAAAACAGTATCGGGGCGAAGACCAAGCCGTGTGAAAACATCAAGGTTCATGTGAACTGAGAGCGCCGGCGTGCCTGCCTCGTTGTATTTTTCTATTATCCTGTCTATTAGTCCTGACGTAACAAGTGGAAGGTCTGCCATCATTATAAGAATAGGTCCTTTGCTGCCCGCTTTTTCAACTGCCATGACCATATCATGGACAAAACCCTCTCCACCGGTCTCGATTATCCCCACCTTTTCATGTTCTTTTTTAAAATCACAAATCCAGTCAGTAGTTCTTTTCACCCTCGGCGAAGTTGCCACGAAGATGCGGTCGATATTCTGCGAGCCAAGGAGAGCATCTAACACATAATGGATAAGCGATTTGCCAAGAAGCGGTGTTAGAGGTTTTTCATCCTTCCCGAGGCGTTTTCCCATCCCGCCGGCCATCACAATAGCATCCAAGCGAATCCTCCCATGAAAAACAAAGCCGAAAGTCGCCCTATCTCATTCGATGCGCCCACGACATCGCCGCTCACGCCCCCGAAATGGCGGTTAGCGGTATTGAGGACAAGCAATCCCGCTAACTGCGATATTATTATTGCTTCAATACCAAAGACCCCCATAAGAACATAACCAACCGCGCCAGAAAAAACCATTCCGATAATAAAATCGGATTTTTTTGTGTTATCCACTGTCATTGCACCGAAACCCTCATGCAGCCGCCTGCCAAAAGCTGCGACTGTGACCATGGACTGCTTTGCGCCAGTTTCTGCAACAATTAATGCAAGAGGGAGAAACAGGGGCTGGGAATTTATTTCAGCAATGAAAAAAAGTATCGAGAAAATTCCAAGAATTGCCAGAATGCAAAACACCAGGCCGCCTGTGCCTATTGCGGTATCGCGCATAGCTGCTATTTTTTTCTCTTTAGTGCCATGCGCGGCTATGCCGTCACCAAAATCAGCAAGCCCGTCAATATGGTTGAATCCTGTAAAGTAGTAAATAGAAATAATAATCACAAGCGAGGCAATAACCGGCGGGAAAATCGCGGCTGATACTAGACCAATCACTGCAAAGATGATACCCAGAACTGCGCCGACGATTGGGAAGAGATAGATATGTTTCATCAGGTTCTCGATGCCTTCCATGGTGATACCCACCGGTATGGTGGTTAAGAAACCAAAACCGTTACGTAGGGCGCTTAGAAAGTCTCTCATAAAGCGATACCTCGCTTTATGAGGTATAGGGTATGCGAAGCATACCCTCCTTTTGATAAAACTTTCCTAAAGTTTTTCATCCCGCAAATCCGCCCTGTAATATTTCAGGTTTTTTCTTTGTTGCCTTTACCTTTGTCTTTGCCGCTTTTGTTTTCCTGCCGTTACCTTTTCCTCGTGAATACATATTGGCTGATGCGCCGCCGATGAGTCCTGCAATCACATCGTCCATGAAAGGACCGAGTTTGGAGAGGATGCCGGGTTTTAGTTTATCAAACCTCACATATTCGAATATTCCCTTGTCTCCGCTGATATATTTCGCTATGCTCATCCCGATTACCTCATCAACGATGAGGAAGGTCAGGTCTTTTTTAAAGGTTTCTTTACTCATGCCTGGAAGTTCACCATTCTCACCGGCTTTTTCAAGAAGCATACCTGCGTATAACAACATGCTCAGGTTGGGATCGGAAAGCGCATGCTTCAATTCCCTTTTGAACACCCGCTCTGCTATTTCCCTGTTCTCAACGCCGGGATGGGGAACGTATAGTTCCATAGCCGCTGATACCAGCACTTCTTCGGAAAGCCCTGCCTCTTCAAGGATTTTCATTATGCTTCTTGCATCCTTCTCTTTGACTTCTTTTGGCTGGTTCTTTTTCTTTTTTTCTTTTTTTATGGTTGATAGTTTCATGATTTTACCTTTACCGCAGATTAATGATTGAAAATGTGTTTATATCGCAGATGGGCGCAGAAAAATGCTGATAACAGAAGTTGTCTTGTATATTTTTTAACCGCAGATGAACGCAGATAAACGCAGATATACGATTGGCAAACCTGCGCTTTTTTATATTGCATTTTAATTTCAACCGCTGATTTACGCTATGAAACGGATTTAAGCCGCAGATTAACGCAGATAAACACAGATACAAAAATCTATGCTTATCGGTGTGTAATGGAGAATTTTTATATTTTACCAATGCCATTCACTATCCTCTTGATTTCCACTCTTGGTTTGCTGAAATTTATCAGCAGGCAGAGTTTCAGCCCTGTGATTCTAAGATAATTCAAACACTGTGCAAGATGGATATCATCGAATTCTTTGACTGTTTTTAATTCGATTATAACTTTGTTCTCTACTAAAATATCCGCTATATAGTCACCCACTAATTCATTTTTATAATATACTTTTAAAGGCGCCTGTTGAAAGATTTTTACCCCTCTTAAGTTAAGTTCAACGTTCAAGGCGTTCTCATAGACTTTTTCAAGAAAACCTGCTCCGAGAACATTACTTACTTCAAATGCTGCGCCAATAATCTTCTCTGATAATTCATTCAATCTGACCTCATCAGCATTTATCTGGAGTTCCATATTTTCAAAACCTTAATCCGATGCAACCTTTTTCCATGCTAATCCCATTCATTAAATCTGCGTTCATCCGCGTTTATCTGCGGTTTGTTTTTCAAAACTTATCACTGACAATAATTCCTGGATAAGTTGTATCATTCTCTTCATACAACAATCTACTAATTCATTAAATCTGCGTTTATCTGCGGTTAAATTCGCACCAAGGGCACATTACCAACAAAAAATATTCCCGCAATCACCAACAAAGATGAAAAACCCACGATATTAACCGCTCTTTTAATCTGGAACGGCTGTGGTTCACTAAATTGCCCTCCCAGCACATGGAAACCCACTTTTTCAAGCCTCACATTCAGGGCGCCTGAAACCGCAGCCATCGACCAGCCGGAATTTGGCGAAGCGGTCATGTTATGGTCTTTAATGCACGTCCTGATGGCGTCGGCGGGTTTTCCAACAAAAACCGAGGCAATAAAAATAAACGCAACAGACAAGCGCGCAGGCACCCAGTTTGCAATATCATCGAGCCGCGCCGACGCATAACCAAGGTCGATGAAAGGCTCTTTTTTGTACCCGACCATGGAATCAAGTGTATTTATCATGCGGTAAGCCAGGGCGCCGGGCAGGCCGAAAACCAGAAAATAAAAAAGCGGCGATAGGATACCGTCAACAAAGCTTTCTGCCAGCGATTCTATTACTGCTGAGGCCGATTGTGATTCGTTAAGTAAAGATGTGTCCCTTCCTACGAATGTTTTCAATTCACTTCTTGCCTTCCCGATGTTGCCCGCTTCAAGGTCTTTTTTTATCCCGAGAGCCGAGACCAGTAACATGCGAATCGAAAAGCTGGATTTTAAGAAATATGCGGCGATGATTAAACCGAAAAGACCGGTGCCCAGCGAGATTATCAAAAGACCGGCAAGAACCGCAATCCCGGCGCAGGAAATCACCACGAACAATCCACAAATCTTCCTGTGGCGAAGAGGGGCGCCTCGCGTGAACACATTTATTATTTTCCCCATCCACACCACGGGATGAATAAATGCGGGCGGCTCCCCGAATAGAATATCGAATAATACTGCAAGGAGCAAAACCCGAAGCCAGAAATCAATAATTATCACAAGGACGGCTCCATTTCAAGCTTCCAGATATCTTTGAGCTTCTTTCCTTCCATCAAAGCCCCGAGCACCTTCTCAGCTATGTCACCCCTGTGGATAAGGTTGCAGCCGGCGCAGCTCCATACCGTTCCCCCTGTTGATTTGCGGATAAGTTCTCCGCCTGTCCTTACATCTTCGCAGGGATAAAATGGACAGAAACAAAAAGTGCAGTCCTGTCCTTCAAAGTGGCAGGGATAATATTCGCAGTCAATCCTGCTCCTTGCAGTAACTCCTTTTTCCAGAGCCTTTCCGATCTCTTTTTTTGCAAGTTCATTTCCCCATTCTGCGATGACCTTTGAAAAAGCTTCAACCAGCTTTCTATTTTCGCTTCTTTTGCGGACTGCGACCCTGATATGATTTTCAAGACCAAAAGAAGCGCAATCCCGGATAATAATACCGCGCTTTAGCATTCTTGCAGTCAGTTCCCTGGAATTGATACCGAAATCCCCTGCGTCGATGAGAATGAAATTCGTATCGCTTGGGATTGGTTTAAAACCGCGTATCCCACCCAGGCGGGATGCCAGCCATTCCCGCTCTTTCCTGATCAATCCAAGTGATTTTTCTATATAATCCTGGTTTTTCCTGAGAAGCCGCTCGCCGACCAGAGATGCGGCAGAGTTCATATTCCAGTGAAGGCGGGCATTATTCAGGAGTCCTGCAAAATCAGGAGAAGCTACTGCAAAACCAATCCTCAATCCGGCCACGGCATACGTTTTGGTAAGAGAACGCAGTACAAAGATAAAATCGCAGGATGCTGCCATGTCAGCAATACTTTCACGCGGCTCTGAAAGCTCAATAAATGCTTCATCAACGAATAAAAAAGTTTCAGACTGGGCGCATGTTTTTGCCATCTCGATAACCTCACCGCGCCGCAGAAGGTTGCCTGTGGGATTATTCGGATTGCAGAGAAAAACAGCTTTGTAACCACCGGGATTCACTTTTGTAATATTTAGGTAATCAATGTATTCTATTTCTGCCCCGAATAATCTGCACTGGAATTCGTATTCCCCGAAAGTCGGGGATGGTATCATGACTTTATCGCCGGGCTCAATAACGGTTTCTGCAAAAAGCCTGATCAATTCCGATGAACCGTTCCCGGGAATGATATTTTCAGGCAGGACATTGAGGCTGTCTGCTGCCGCCTTTTTAAATGCCGGATATCCGTTGTCAGGATAATTGCTGATGTGTTGAAAAACCCCGTTCAATAATTTCTTTGATTTTGGCGGACCGAGAGGATTCAGGTTGACGCTGAAATCCAGCAGGTCGTCTGCGTTCTTTCCCGATATAAGTGCATTTTCTGATAATCTGGCGCCGTGAACGCAGGGCACCAATCCAACAGCGGTTTTTTTAACTCTGTTAATAAGAGGCACAAACCCTGTTTTGTCTGGAAAGAATATTAAAGTGCCGTAAAGAAAAGATAATGGTATAAATTAAAAACTTCTCCTGTAAATGCCACAGGCATCTGATTTTAGTTATCACGGGAACATCAGGTATTTCCAAGCATCATGTTTTTAACCCAGACAACTCAAATAATAAGTCTATAGATTTGGTTTTTCTGGATTTTGAAATACCAATATCGGTAGGCTCTATTATGATAAAACGGTATGCTTAGCCACATATTTCACAAATAGCTTTAAATAGTATGAGGTGCCATTCTATGGTAAGACAACAAATCGTTGTCGGGGTATGAAAAATATGGTAGATATAAGAAATTTTGTATTAAGGGAAAAGAACGGAAACGAGACTGGAGTATTCACTGGTCATCAGCCGCGCCAGGCAGCATTGAAAGCAGCCAATCGCAGCAAAGGAACCAAGTCAAAACCTGTTGAATTAAGGCTCAGGGAAAGAGGAACTAAGAAGATCCATGTATACAAGGGATGGACAGAAACAGTTGCAGCCCCCAAGAACAAACCAAAATGGATGCCTTCAAAGATTAACAAGCCGAATGTAAAGAAAGTAGGCGTTGAGCTGCTGGGTAAGATTTAAATTTTACCCTTTTTTCATTTTTTTGGAAACTCATGAAGGTTTCTAAGTTATTTTTAGGTTATATTTTCTGGGCATGTGCAGCCGCTGCCGGTATATTCTTAACACTGGTTCTTATACCGGAGTTCATAAAAACATTAGTTTAACGGGACTGCATCCACCAGAACACTACAATAAAGGCCAGAATCACAACAACGAGTCCAAGCAAACCTGCTTCCGGACCGAAAGACCCGCCGGTTATGAGCTGGTTATCCGAGGTTATTTTTAATATTCCGCCAAAATCCTGCCTCAATGAATATACATGGTACTGGAAAAAGTTCCATGTGAAATGAAACCCGATAGACATTGAAAGCCCGTCATAAAGGTAACAAAGAGCAAGGAGTATTTCGGCTACTGCTATGGTCAACAGCATGATTATAATATTTTCTTTGCTAAGATTCAGCGTCAGGATTGAGGGTACATGAAGGACTGAAAAGAACGCTGAGGATAAAAATACGGCCTTCCATGACCCATATCTTTTCGCCATGTCCGGGAGTATGTATCCCCTGAATGGCAATTCTTCACCGATAGCCACGATTCCCTGCAATATTATCCCGCCAATTAATGCATCCCGGTAACCCGGGGTTAACTCCTCGATATGGATAAAACCCGATGCAAGCTCTATCAAAAATATCATTGTCATCAGGAGAAACCCAAGATATGCGCCCTTAAAAAAACGGTGCCCCCAGATGAATGGCTCTTTTTCCTGTTTTTTATAAATAATTGGAAGCAATATCATTACAATATAAGCAATGAAAGGAAGAAATGCAATTAATGGCGGGGTTTTGGCCGAATCCGCCGTGCTTTTAGAAACAGAATTTTCCTGGGGAAGCCAGATGACGGATATGCTTGAGACTACAATAACGAGGGTTATCACTAAATAAAAAATTAAAGTCCTTTTCGTTGCTGGATTGTGATTCATGATAATCTATATACGGGCTCGCTGGGATTTGAACCCAGGTCATAGGCTCCGGAGGCCCATGTACTATCCGGACTATACTACGAGCCCATTCCGCGTTGGAAAAAGCGGGCAAAACCCGTATCGATGCTACTGGGTTCGCAAGATTTCTGATGCTGCAAAAAGAATCTAAGCGATTCCACAGTAAATAAACATGTTGATATTGCAGAAGAAATTGGAATTGACAGGAATTTCCAGCCTCTATATTTAGGTCATAACTTTTTTATAGTATTGTTACTAATAAATATTCAGGCAGTTTCCAAGGAGGAGTATCGGGCATTATAGATGGCACTTGAAATTTATGGATAAGGAGAGTGCCATCGAGCTGCAATGCAGTTTTGCCGCTCATGGGGGCTGCACTGACGAAAAGAATGGTGTGAAAAATAAGAATATCGTGAGGAGGAGTGAATATGGAACAATTAGATAGGGCGATCAGCATTCTGAAAAATCCGCTGGCCGAATTGACAAAGGTAAAGTCTGAAGGTATAAACAAGAACGATATAATAAAGCAGTACATCGCAATCCTTGCGCTGATACCTGCGATAGCCTATATTATTGGTATGGGCATTATTGGAGCCAATGCAGGAATGCTTGGAAGCTTTAAGTATCCAATAGGAACCGCTGTGGCGGGTGGTATATTGATGTACATACTGAGTATTGTAGATGTGTATGTGATAGGCATCGTGATTAATGCCCTTGCCCCGAATTTTTCCTCGAAGCAGGATGAGAACCAGGCAATGAAGCTTGCGGCATATTCAGCTACAGCAGGGCTGGTTGGAGGAATATTCTACATAATACCGATACTGAGCGTCATTGTTTTGCTGTTTGCACTTTACGGGTTGTACATCCTCTATCTTGGCATTCCAGTGCTCATGGAAACGCCTAAGGAACAGGCAATGGGCTATACAATCGTGGTTATAATTGTAACATTGGTGGTTTATTTGGTCGTCGGGGCAGTAACAGCACAGGTAATGTGGTCGATGAGTCCGGTTCCGGGTATGATGGAGATTCCTTATAGATAATGGAAAGAAGCGGTATGGATACTACGGTATGGCAATACTCAACGGTTTATTGTTATTACCATAGTATCTACAAACCCATTGAATAATAAAGTAACCCGGCAATGATCGCCCCGGAAATAGTTGCAAAAAGATTGACCCCGTTGTTTGAAAGGTAACCTTTCTGCTGGAGCGTGGCGCCAAGCACACTATCGATGTTAGTACCGATAAAACCTCCTGCAGCCACCGCAATCACGAGGATAAAATCATTTCGTATCAGGAAGAATGCAAGAATCGCAATAGCAAATGCCCCGAAAAATGCCGCCGCTTCGCCAAGATGCGAAATTGCGCCGTCTGTACCTGGCCTGGTTTTTTTGAACGTGGTAATCATGCGCGGCTCTCCTTTGTACGTTTCTCCTATTTCGCTTGCCAGCGTGTCGCCGCAGGCTGTGGCTACCGAGCCGAGATACCCTGCTAATAAGATTTGACCGTGCGCCGGAAAAATTCCATAAGCCACAGCAAGGGCAAGGGCAGCCAATGAATTGCTGAAAACGTTCTTATATCCGCGGACACCTCCTTTTCCTTCTGCCATCCCCCTTGCCAATTTATAATCGTATTTATAACGTGTAAAGAGACTTCCCAGTAAAAAAAAGGCGAGAAGAATAAATAACCACGTTATATTGCTGGATATGATAATAACAACTCCGAGCAGTGTAGCGCTCAGCATGGCCGAGATATCGGCGATACGTGCCCTGTAGGCAAGATACCCGAGAATAAACGAAAAAACAAGCGCCTGCATAAGATATGCAGTATCGACGTTGTAACCGAACGTATAGAAAAGCCACATTACCATTGCCGAACCAAAAGGTATGACGATATTATCATCGGTGGTTATCATGGATTCAAGAAGCGCACCTGTAATAGCGCCGATAACTGCAAGAAAAAAAATCATACCATAGGGGACTTTCAAGCTAAAGCCCGATATCCATGTTCCTGCAACAAATGCATAAAGGCTCCCAGAAATCAGGAATATAATACTTGATTTTGCAGAATAATACTTTATTTTATGGGTGTTACCGGTCTCTTTTGCTTTTTCAAGAATATTAACTGCATCTGCAACACCATCACCGAAAGTGGTTATGGCAAAAGCCGCCCCGATAATAAATAAAGGGAATTTATTTTGTCCTACTGCCAGGCTTATTATGAAAAGGAAGGCTATGGTAAAAAAGAGCTGGATCAGGCTGATAAGTTTACCGGCTTTGATATCCGATTCACGGGCAAAAAAATGGAAAGCAGAAGACTTGGGGGAAAGGACAGAAAAAAGCAAAGCAACTCCGACAAAAACCGCCGCCAGATACGATGTCTTAATGAAAGGAAAAAGCAGCACAATCAGGCCGATAAAAATAAAAATGCCCTGTTTCTCACAGCACTGTATCAACTTCATCATTCACCGAGATGGATTTCATAGGCAAATACTTTATCCTTCTATCCCAATAAAAGAACGATGGGATTCATCTCGAAAACATATGAATGGAAACTCAAAAATGCGATAAAAAAACAGGGTGTGCCGAAACATATAGTCCTTGCGCTTTCAGAAAGTGATTTGCTGACAGATGATAATTATGGCAAATTGAATTCCTTTGCAGCCTGGTGCAAAGAAACGGGAATAGGTACTGTTACAATTTATATAAGCATTATCGAAGTGGACGCAAAACTTGGCAGGAAAATCTGCAATATACTGTCAGGGGAAATCCCATCTGCGCTTTGTAATATCACTCCGAATATTACCGTAATCACAAGAGGGGACAGGGAGATAAAAAAACACGCCTCAACAGGAATGAATATCGAGATTTCTCTCGGGTACAGCGGGAAGTATGAATTGACGCGGGCAATCAAGGAAATAATGACACAGGTGAAGAATGGAAAACTGGCACCCGATGAAATCAATGAAAACGTGATTGAATCCCACCTATTATTTAAATCCGAGCCTGATATTGTAATCAGGGCAGGGGGTAAGAGATTGACCGATTTCCTTATCTGGCAGTCAGTTTATTCCGAGCTGTATTTTACTGATGTGAACTGGCTTGATTTCAGGAAGGTTGATTTCCTGAGGGCGATAAGAGATTTCCAGAAGCGGCAGCGCAGGTTCGGGAAATAATTCTATACGGCGCCTGAATAATCACGTATGATACTGGCTAATGTGCCGTATTTATACGTGATTATTCCATGATGTATGTAATTCAAGCACTTAAGCCCATGCAGGTTCTGGGGAAACAAATTTACGTACTGCTGCCCAGTCGACATAAATAGTCTTGCCTGGCTGATACGGACTGAAGGCAAGTCTCATATCCTGGTTTGGTACATAAGTTGTCTTGGTATCTATAAGAGAACCGTTTGACAAATATTTTGTGTTGGTTGGACTATTTCTTTGAATTTCCGTAATTTGATACGCCGATGGTGGTGTTGGTATTGTATCGCCCGAATACGTCGAGGAGGTTCCTTGGCCTGTATAAAATGTACTATCTTTCCTGATCCAAGCTGATGTATAAAGCCAATACCCATTCAAACCATTAGCATCCCAGCCAGAACCACCTACGAGGCCGTAAATCGAATTTCCAGGGTTCCAGCGAATAACCATAGAAGTGTAGCTTTTGGAGACATCTGCAGTACTATAAACCTGTGCTTCTGTACTACCCCAGGAGCCTGTACCGGTAATGGTAAGAATACCGCCCGACTGGGACGTAGATATCTCTGACGGCAGATTGATTACCCATTTACCTGAGTCTAAGGATGAGCCATCAAAATGGTCGAAGAAATTGAATGTAGCTGTGCCGTCGCTTGTGCTTGTGGCTGAGGGATTGCCGTAATGGAGATAGATGTTGGCTGTATCAGGGCTTGCCGGTATCGAATCAACCTCGACCCATACCACGGCGCTTACGCCCGATGTGTAGGATTCTATCCAGTAGTCCAGCAGTGTTACGCCGTCTGATTTGGTGAATCTCAGGTCGCCGAAATCGTCCCTCACATTACCGCCGAGGTAAACCACTCCGGGCGAATCGGTTCCAGAGCCTTTATAGACTGTGAGCTTCATCTGGTAGTTTGTCTGCGCGCCTGCGGTGGTGCCGGTGATGGTTTTAAGCTTTCTGTGGTCCCAGCCTGAGAGATAGGGGAGTGTTTTAGCAAACCCAACGTATTCATATGCTCCGTCAAATCTGTTTGCGCTGACCCTTGCTTTGAAGGTTCCGGTGGTTTGTGGAGTAAACTCAACTATTTCATAGCTGTTATCATAGCTTGTTGAGGAAGCTACTATATTTCCATTAGGATCAAGGATGTATAAGTCTAAATCTGATTCTAATGTATCGCTTGTTGGAGGATGATTCGAGTCGGGATGAGAATCCCAAGCTATAGCTACTCTGATCTTTTGATTTACTGATGTTACTGTGAATGTGTAATTTTTGGGGAAATCACTGGCAAAAAGCACATCTCCAGACATATTGTCATTATATGCAATCTCATATGCCCTTGATATGTCTATTCCACCGGCGCCATCATATTCGCTCAACGTGCTATCTCCTTCTATGTTATGATTCGCTGATGCCATGATAATGGCCTTTACAGTTTCGGGCCAGGCTGTCAACCAACTCTTTGCCTGCATGAGCAGCGCTGCTTCTCCGGCAACGGATGGCGCTGCGTAGCTTGTTCCGGCAGCAACTGTCTGATCTATCGGAGAGGGGTCGTGTAAAGTCGGGCTCCTTGTAGTTATAATCTTATTACTTTCGGATATATGTGTAGCCATAGCAGCAACCTCTGGTTTGTCTCTATCGCCATGTTGTGATACAGGATCCCGCCATGCTGAACCCGGGCTCTGTCCCATCCCCCACATAGTATCGTCTGACCATGCAGAGGTATCCTTATCTTCGAATCCGCCAACGGTAATCACATTGTAGCCCAATCCAGGCGAAGTAACATTTCCATTTTCGCCACTTTCATTATTTCCTGCTGCTACCGTTACTGTTTTACCATCTTCCCAGACAACATGGTCAAAGTATTTATCTATGCCACTCATGGTGCCGTCGGTATTATTTCCCCAACTGTTGCTTAATATATTTGCACCATTGTTTACCGCCCATTCTGAAGCTCGGATTATTCGCGATTCCATCGCAGGATCGCTATTGTCCCAAGGCCCAAAATTTGCGCTTAATAATCCAGGTACCCCGTAGGATATTCCTTTATATGTGGGATGCTGGCTTGCAATTATTCCTGCAACCTCGGTTGCATGGTTAGAAGGTAATGCACTCATGTTGTTAGTTCCTGATATAAGGTAGGTATTGGAAAAGTTTATAGCGCCCTCTTCAACTACTGCCACTTTAATTCCACTTCCAGTGATTCCAGCATTCCACACTGGCTGTACTTTTACGGTCTGAACTACTTTATCTAGCAATGGCTTGAACTCCCTCGCGAGATATATTCCATCAACCTCTGGAATGTTCTCTACCTCAGCCATTAATTTTGCAGGTACTTCTGCATAGATCAGGGGCGCATACTGAGATGTGTATCGTATGTTGATGTTCTTTGCCTTAAGTATATCGAGAACTGGTTTTTCTTTCTGTGCATAAGCCTTTTTCTTTGCATCCAGTATCTCCTTATATTCCTGCTCGCTGATTTCACGCTCAGGCTTTGGTGCATTTATAATGGGACTTAACCAGATTCCGACTTCCACTGTATCATCAGGATTCATTTTTTGGAGTTTTTCATGTAATTCTATTTCCTTCTTGCCGTATTTTTCTACATACTTGGCAACCTCTAAAGCCTTTGCTTCTTTAATATCTGCAATGTTATCTGCCGCATCAAGATCCGCACCGTACGCTTCTGTGGTTTTCGTATCCAGAATTTTTACACTCCAAATTTTTTGGTTAGATAAGGGGAAGTTTGCCTCTTTTTCATTGACAATCATTAGCTGTTCTTTGGGTATTGCATGCTTCTGCGATATAAATTCCAGAGCTTTTTCAGATTTTTTCTGATTCGCATCAGGATTTGCACCTATGGATGGCACAAATACAACTGCTACCAGCAACGTCGCCACCAGCAATGCCCCTAATCCAATTCTTTTACTTATTTTCATTTTATTTTCTCATTTATTTTTTGATTTCTCTACGAGACAAAACCAGCATAATTATACCTTCAGATAACCGTTTCATCCCCATTTTTGTATTCCCATCTCAATGTTCTGAGAATGATATTATCTATACTTTTTGGTAACCTGATTATAAAATGCGGCTGGACTGCAGAACGGCTCGCTGGATACTTCTTTTGCAGATTTATAAAAACGTTTTTCTCTGCTTTTGTAATATCTATAAGTCCGGCATCATAGGCAGGAGCTTCTCCAAAGAAAACAGCAACTATTGTTTCATTGGTAAAATTTACCTCAGGCACCTGAGGTTTCTGGTTAACAAGGTAACTTGAATGCTTCTGCCAGACATTAACCCATTCTGTTCTGTTGTTGATGACAATAAAAGCCGGGTTTGTATATCCACTAGAATTACCAATCGCAACAGTTCTAAAAGTTCCAGTTTTCTCTTCTTTAGGAGTTATATCTATATTTTTTAACCTTTCGTTCTCAGTAAAGGCATTTTGAAGGGTTATTACGATATCCTCCACCCCAACCCAGTGCTTTGGATATCCGCTTATGTAATTTTTAAGCTCTTTGCCATCGCAGCGATCAGCACAGTCCTGTCCGAAGTCTCCGAAATAGTAATTTTCTGAAATCTCCATCACCCCAGCATTATTTCTTAAGACTGGATGATCAGACGAAATGGCTTCGATCAATAGTGAAAATGATCTGTAATCTCCTCCTGTAATCCTTGCCATTAGCCTGCCGTTTTCAATATTTATAAAATTAAATGTAGTATTCTCTTCCGGTATCAATTCCCTTTTAACTATAACAATGTGGTATGGTGAACTCGAAGTCAATGCTCCAGCAGTAGGTACGTATCTCCGAACCATTACATTCAGTGTATTATTTGTTCTGCTGATATTTTTTATCTCAATTTCAGGGCCTTCTGTAATTGCTTTTAAACCCATCATGGCAGCGATAATAAAATGCTTATCAAAATCGGTAGGTTCTATTGTCTTCGGCATTTTATTCGGTCCAGGAAATAATGTTCCCTCTAACTTGCTAGACCCTTGCTCATTTAAGAAAGCAATCCAATCGCTATAATTAGTAATCACTTTAAAATAGGGACGCTTTTCATAGTAATTGGAGTAATAACCTCTCGACCACGTCTCGAATGTATCATTGATTTTTAATGGTTTAGTCTCATTATAAGTAGGTAATTTTTGTTCAGTTACAGAAGGTGTAGCGATTTCAGTTTCATTAGGAACTGGTAGTTTTTGAGACTCTATACATCCAAGAGATATTGTTGTGATTATAAAAAACAAAAAAAGAATTTTTAATTTATTTCTTATCTTCACTCCATTATTAATAATACTCATAATCCAGGTACCCCAGTTCCATTTTTTTTATTTAAAATGTTCCTTCATTCTGCCGACCTTCTTCCTGTCGGATATACCTTCTTCCGTATTGCCGTATTTCATGATACCACCATGTTCATCCTGCGCCGCCATCAACGCAATTAAACAGATCTTATTGTTCTCGACATATATAAAATATCCTTAAACTACGAATTGTTTCGAAGTCATAATACCTGTTTTCTGCAATTTTATTTGTAATCTTTCCCTATCCTTACCCGCATTAAACGCCCTCTCATCTAGCTAAAACCTTGCACCGCGTCTCATATATAAAATAATAATTCTTTCCCTGCCCACCCCCCGCTTTGCCAGAGAGATTTCCAGTCATCCGGCGTCTATATCAAATAAAAAAGATACCGCCGAGAAAATCCACGGCATATTTCAATATATGTTACTGTTCAATAGCTTTTGCCATTACACCGCCTGCATTGCATTCGCCCAGTATGCTATCCCTCTTTTTATTCGTTTACCTCCACCTTTCCAAGTTCCTTGCTTTCAGTATCAATAAAAACAAATGTGGAATTCCCTATAGGCAACACTTCCCTTTTAACTATAACTATGTGATAAGGCGAACTCATAGATGCTTCTCCAAAGCTGGGATTATACAGCCAGATAGTGACATTTACTACGTTATTCAATCTATTAATATTTTTTATTTCGATTTCAGGTTTCAGTTTAGTTTTATATCCCATCATGGCGGAGATAATAAAATAATTATTAAAATCAACTGGTCCCATTGTTCTTGGTATTACTGTCGGTCCAGGAAATAGTGTGCCTTCTAACCTCTCAGATTCTTCTTTTCTTTGTTCATTTAAGAATGCGATCCAATCACTATAATTATTAATTATTTTAAAAAGGGGATGCTCTTCATAGTAATTGGCGAAATAACCTCTCGACCATGTCTCGAATGTATCATTGATTTTTAAGGGTTTAGTCTCATTGTAGGTAGGTAATATTTGTTCAGTCGTAGGCTCAGGTATAGCTATTTTTGTCTCTTTGTAGGCAGGTACTGTAGGCGTGGTCACAGTTTCGTTCTTTGTCATATCACTGGGCTTAGAAACACACCCTGCCACCACCACAACCATCAGCGCCATTGCTATCCATATCCACGCGCTCTTCCTTCTGCCGACCTTCTTCCTGTCGGATATACCTTCTTTCGTATTGCCGTATTTCATGATACCACCATATCCTGCGCCGCCATCAACGCAATTAAATACATTTTATTGTTCTCGACATATAAAAAATTTACTTAAACTACGAAATCATTGGTAGTATTCTGGCTTGCAGGGATATCTAATCCACTTCTATCAGATGGTTGCGTTTACTCCCGAAGTGCAGGTTAGCTTCAGCCCAGCTGATTCTAAGGATAAAAAGACTTAGATGAAGCAGACTATTTTATATTAGATTTAGACTACCACTTAATCATGTTATGCATCACAGCATTATGGTACGTAAGTTCATGAAGTATCTTTATGACTTCTTCTTTCGGGATTTTAATAAATTTCCTGGTGATGGAAATAACATCTTCAACTTCCACCAGCCCATAATAGCTTAAAAGTTTGACTATCCGCATAACCGTGTTTTTTTGCCTTTCATGCTCTCTTGTCTGGTATGTGCGTATAGCCCGCAGGAAGTCAATTCTTCGGAACTCAGGCCAGAAAGGGGCACAGAAATATGCGGCGCATTCATTCCCGTTGGCCTGCCACGGGAGGAAATTGGATATCCTTTCATCGCCGCCGGTCCTGATAATAAGGTCAACACCGGGCATAGAGCCGCTTGCAGGATACAGGTTATTCGATATCGTATCTTCGTTAATGTCCTTTAAGGATAATTCACCGGTCCTGATTTTCCATGCCATTTTCCGCGCAGCGTCAATAAGTTCCTGCCTCCCGCCATAAGCAAGCGCAACATTGAGATATACGCCATCGTAATTCTTTGTGATTTCTTCTGCATGTTTTGCCGATGTTCGCAGGGACGGGGGAAGGAGATCAATATTTCCAACTACCCTCACTCTCATTCGGCGCTTATGAGTGCGTTCATCGACGCATATTTTATCGAATTTTAT
The DNA here is from genome assembly GCA_027460615.1 of Candidatus Methanoperedens sp. Lineage (GTDB taxonomy): Archaea > Halobacteriota > Methanosarcinia > Methanosarcinales > Methanoperedenaceae > Methanoperedens. The sequence goes on along the minus strand of JAPZAO010000192.1, from coordinate 7,489 downwards.
ACCAATGAGTTCAAAAATCCTGTTCTTCTCTTCATCAGTCCTTTCAAAATTCTCCGTTGAAAAAGCGTAAACCGTGAGCTGTTTAATGCCGAGGTCAAAACTCCAGTCAAGAACTTTTTCAGTCGTGTCCGCGCCCTTGAAATGACCGTAATAATAATTAAACCCGTTCTTTTTGGCAAATCGCCTGTTACCGTCCATTATAATGGCAACATGGGATGGAACTGGTTTATCTTTTATTTCATTGGCAAGTAAAGCCTCATAGCCACCATATAAAATTCCCGATAAACTCAATTTATCACTCCCTTCTTTTACAGTTTAAGAAGTATTAAAGTTTAACTAAAATCTTCGAGGCTTCGCTGTTCTTCGGTTCGTTCTTCCATAATTACCGAAGCCCCGATTTGTTTCAGGATTTTCGCGGCAACTTTCGGCCCGATTATATTAGAAACAGTCTGGAGGTCAGAAATCCGAAGCGTCTCCATATCCCGGATTCCCGCATTAAAGAGCTTCCGGGCGCGGACACGCCCTATCCCTCGTATCTGGATAAGGTCAAGAAGCTCAGGGCTTGCCCCGTATTCCACGCGTTTTTCAAGTTCGGCTGCCGCACTTCCACAAGAGCGTTTCTCATGCCTTCCAAGTTCAGCCATTGAATGAACAAGCCAGAGCGCGGTTTCGGAAAGCGCCCTTATATCGCCTTCACCTATTCCGAATTTCTTGACTATATCTTCTTCTTTTTTCTCGTTTATCCAGTCAAGCATCACGCATGCGGTTTTTACCTCAGACAGGAACCACTCGTAATCCACCTTGAACTGCGCCGGTATCTGGACAAATTCGGCATGGTGTTCCATAACGAGGTCGCTTAACCATTCATAATCGTTTGTGCGCAGGTACAACTGCCGCATATCCGGCGTCCTGCATGCAAGATGAAGAAGCGTTAAATCCGTGTACTGGATGCCTTTTTCTTCTATCTTTTCCATTCCTTCAAGAATCATCGAGGCAGAAAGCGGGTCGATATACAACCGTGATACCAGTTCCCCGAGATGCGTGGCAAAAAGACCATTCTCTTTTTTTATGAACCTTTTTTCAACAAGGAAGTCAATCACTTTTTCGATAACAGCCTTCAGGCTCCAGGGTTCCTGCTGTGTAGAATAGAATGTCGCTCTCATGAACTCAAGGAGTTCTTCCATGCTTTGTGCAAACCCGGTAGCTATCGTTGAAAGAATATGCGTTCTCAGCGCGTTCTCGCTTCCCAGTTTTGACCATATCTTCTCAACGTCGGCAAGGACATACTGCTTCATAAGTTCTTCCAAATCATCAAATGTCTTTGCGACAAGGACGGATTCGCCATACGGGTCAAGTCTTGGGCGTCCTGCGCGCCCGGCCATCTGCTTGTATTCAAGCACAGGAATCAGGGTCTGCCCGAAATTGACATCATAGCGCCAGTAGCCCTTGATTATGACCCGGCGCGCCGGGAGATTAAGTCCTGCCGCAAGCGTGGGAGTTGAAGATATTACTTTTATTATGCCTGCCCGAAAGCCGTCCTCCACGATTTTTCGCTGCTCGGAAATAAGTCCTGCATGATGGAATGCGCTTCCGTTTTCCACGCACATGGCAAGTTTTCTTGTGGATTCCACTTCACTTGTTTCATTGATTTCAGCCGCGAGATTCTTTAGTTTTTCTTTTACCTCGGCTGGTATCAATTTCGATATCGAAGTACCAACGCGCGCAGCCATACCTTCGCTGTTCTTCCGGCTGCTCTCAAAAATGAGACATTGCCCGCCTTCTTTTATAGTATCTGCAACCAGTGAAATGGCGCTGTCCTTATGGAACTCTTCTATTACGCGCTGGGTTCTGTTGGCAAAAGTAATGGCATTCCCGAAGAAAACCCCTTCTTTCAGTTCAGTTGGACGCCAGTTGCTGACAACGAGGTTCGCATCGAGCCATTTTGCGATCTCGTTCGCATTTCCAATAGTCGCAGAAAGTGCTATGATCTGCATATCAGGATTAATCTGCCGCAATTTTGCAAGAACTATTTCAAGCGTTGGACCGCGGTCAGGCGAATCGATAAGGTGAATCTCATCAGCGATTAAAACCGTTATTTCTTCCAGCCATCTGGTTTTGAACCTCAAAAGTGAGTCCACTTTTTCGGAAGTGGCAACTATGATGTCATAATCCCCAAGCCAGTCCCCGCTGGCATCGAAATCGCCTGTCGCTATGCCTGTTAATATGCCCCTGCCATTGCCTTTCCTGATATCAAAACTCTGGAACCTATCGTATTTCTCGCTTGCGAGAGCCCGCAAGGGCACGATATACAGAGCTTTTCCACGTTTGTTCTCATCCAGTATTGATTTTAACATGGCAAATTCAGCCAACAGTGTTTTGCCCGAGGCTGTGGGAATTGCGGCTACGATGTTTTTGCCGTCCAAGAGACCTGCTTTGATGGCTTCGGCCTGGGGTGGATAGAGCTGGGTTATGCCCGAATCCTGATAGAATTTGATTGCAGTGCCGGGAAGGCCGAGGTCTTTGATATTCATTTCAGGGCTAAAAGGTGATGATGCTTAAAAAGAATTTCTCAATACTCGCATAAAATCTGCCAGTGTCAGCAAAATATTCGTCAATCGCCAATCGACAGTTTTATATTAGAACAGGTTATCTAAATTTCAGGTGATGTTATGATAAAATTTAAAAATATTATACTTATAACAGTTATAGGACTGGCAGTTCTCTTTTCGGGATGTGCCGGAACTCAGGAAACCAAAGTATCGGAAACAGCCAAACCAACCCCAGCAGAACAAACCTCTGCTGTTGTGCAGACTTCAGCAGCGGAAACTCCTGCCGCGACTCCTGTTGGCCCCTATCAGGTACAGGTCACTGAAGTCAGAACTCTTCAGGATTGTATTGTATCAGGCGAAACAAAACCCTGTTCATTAGTTAATCTGGAAGTTAAGAATAACAATGTTAACAGCCTTGATTTTCAAATAATTACTGAGGAAATGGTTTCTAGTGGTGGAAAACTGCTCGGGGATAGATACGATAGAGATGTTGGATTGAGTAATTTGTGCGTGCGGCAGGCAGGATTGGCATTTAAACTGAATACAAATGCGAATCAAAACGTTGGCATGTGCTATCCTGTAGTCCATAAAAGTGATACTCCCATGTTAAAAATAGCTGCAATGATTAATGGAGAACGTAAAGAATACAGCTTTGATTTAACCAAATACGGAGTCACGAATTAGGGAACTGATTACAAAAAAGGTTCGGTAGTCGCTTGCGCAACCTACCCTACCTTCTCCCCACCATCTCCACTCCCTTCTCCAGCGCTTCCTCAATCCTCGTAGCATCAGTCCCTCCCCCCTGCGCTATCCCCGGCTTCCCGCCGCCTCCGCCTCCCACGAGTTTTGACATCTCGCGCACGATAGCGCCTGAGTTCACGCCCATCTTCTGCGCCCGCTCTCCCGCAGCCACCACGAACTTCACGCCTCCGACGTCGCTTGCAAGGAGCGCCACAACATCATCATTCTTGCTGAATTCGGTAGCAGCTTTGATAAGCTCCTCCACATCTGCATGAGGAATCTTCTTGGCAAGCACCTTCAAACCGTTTATTTCCACGGCATCGCCCATCATCGCTTTCACCCTCGCTTCAGCCAGTTCTGCTTTCAGGCGCTCGTTCTCTTTTTTGAATTCTTTCCATTCCTCAAAAAACCTGTTCACAGTATCGGGAAGCTGTTCAGGTGACACCCGAAGTGCCTCTGAAGACTTATTCAGCAGTTCATCCCTTTCCTGGACACGCTTCACTGCAGCCTCGCCTGCCGAGAACTCGATGCGTTCAACGCCGTCCTGAATCCTTTCGGTCTTGATGAGCTTGATAGGCCCGATAAGCCCCGTATTTGAAACATGAGTCCCGCCGCAGGCTTCCACGTCGTTTCCCACCCGCAGGATGCGTATCTCCTTTCCCGGAGGCACGCCGCCCTGGTACAACACAAATCCGTATTGTTTTTCAGCCTCGACCCTGTCCATCCAGTCAATGAATACAGGCTGGTTTTTCATCACAGCTTTGTTCGCAAGCAGCTCGATTTCTTTGAATTCGGAGTCGGAAATGCGTTTGTAATGTGTGAGGTCAAGCCTTGCTCTATCCGTGGATTTCTGCGCGCCGGTCTGCCAGATATGCTTCCCCAGCACGGCTTTTGCTGAGTCATTCACGATATGCGTGGCTGTGTGGTGGCGCATGTGTGCAAGGCGGCGCTCCCAGTCGATTATTCCTTTTACAGTATCCCCTTTCGCAAAGCCGAAGTCGGAGTCGGTCTCATGCACAATAACGCCATTGATGCTCTGCGCATCCACTACATTGGCAACATAATCATTCACTGACAGCGTGCCGTGGTCTGCGGGCTGGCCGCCGCCTTCAGGATAGAATAATGTCCGGTCAAGGATAATTTTGTTCTCGATTACCTCAATCACCTGCGCCTCAAATTCCGTCTGTTCGGGATATTCATAATAAAGTTTCCGCGTTGCTGGAAGTTCAAGCGGCAGCGCCTCTGATTCTTCCTCTTCCGCCTTGCTGTGCTTTTTCGCCACGAGCGAATAAAACGTGTCTGGAAGCTCTACTTCAACACCCGCTTCTTTTGCAACCTCGCGGGTAATCTCAGGCGGGATGCCATGGGTATCATATAATTGGATGAGTTCACCAAGCGGTATTGCCTGTTTTTTCTCCCTGAAATGCGAAGCCGTCTTCCTGACAAGTTTCGTTCCGCGTTCAATGGTATCTGCGTATTTTTCCTCTTCCAGCGCCACAATTTCACGAATCGTATCAAGGCGTTCCCTGAACTCGGGATATTCAGGGAAGTTCCGTATCTGCATCTCGATTATCTCTATAAGAGGCTCCCTTATATCCAGTTCCTTCATGAGGCGAAGCGTGCGCCGCAGTACAAGCCTGGCAAGATACCCCGCCTTCACGTTGGAAGGGATAATGCCGTCCCCAAACATGAACGCCAGGGATCTTGAATGGTCGGTGATAGCATAAACAGCCTCCACTGGCGCCATGAGCTTCTGGAGTTTCTCAACCGTGGTGCCTATGCTGTCTGCAACCTTCTTTCTTAACTGAAGGAGATTTGCCTGCCCGCTGATATCCATCACGCCTGCGAACCTTGCATTCTGTGAGAAAATATTTGCATATTCCGGATTCTCTATCGTGTGTTCGATGCCCGCAAGATCCATCAGTTCATTTACAATCTTCGGGAACACCGCATCGTAAATCGTGGGTGAGCCTTTTGATGCCCACACGAACCTCTCAAGGCCGTAACCGGTATCCACAATGTAATTATCCATCTTCTCGTAGGTATCGCCCTTGATTTCAATCGAGCCGCCCTTTGTTTGTTTTAAGTCCATGAAAACAAGGGTTGCAAGTTCAAGCCCGCCGACAAGCACTTCCACGCTGGGACCGGCATTCCCACCGCCTGCCCACGGTGCTTCCTTATAGGTTACGGCATTCAGGTCAAGGCCCAGGCTCGCAAGCAAAGAATCACACAGCTCCACTGTCCTGTCCTTCCAGTATATTTCCTGCCCGCGTTTGTTAAAGCAGTGATGCGCCATCATTTCAAAAGTTGTCAGGTGGCGTCCGCTCCGTCCAACGGCATCAAGGTCATCAAGACGTATGCATGGCTGTGAAATTGTCAGGGGATTCGCAGGCGGCGGCACAAGCCCGGAGGTTACAAATGGCTGGAAATCCGCAATTGAGGCTATCGTAAGATAAATATCATCACGCCAGCGTGCGATTACTGGATATCTTTTAACGCGGGTATGCCCATGCTTTTCAAAAAAAGATAAGTATGCTTCACGCATGGAAGATATGTCGTATTCTTTCTTAAAAACCGGGGCGCCGATGAATGAATAGGACACACAGGGCGGGTCTCCGCAGAATTCTGTTTCAGAATCCCGCGTCCAGAAGTTCTTGCCGCATTTCGGGCACTGTTTACGCACAAATCCATTCTCTTTGAAATAATCCAGCTGGTACTCGTCATTTTGCATATTATCTGGGGTAGTAATTGTAAAGGAGATACATAATCATTCTGGAAATAATCCTTTATCAATGATATCACGGCGATTTTATCTGATGGAAATTCCAAAAAAGATTAACCTGGCTCTTTCTGTATTCCTACGACTGAAAGGAATCTTTTTACCACAGCTTCTTCTGCAAGTTTCAGGAGCGTCTGCTTATCCTTTGTGCCGCTGAAGACTCCCAGGGGAATCTGCGCACCTGCAAGCATTGCATGCCCCCCGGCTTTATCCTCCCCGAAGGCATCCTTCATCACGTTGCCTATATTAACCCTGTCATCCCTGCTTCTACCTGAAATATATATCGTGTCTTCGCCGAGCCCGAATACGAGCGTGGTGGTTATTCCCTCAAGGGTCAACAAATAATCAGCCGCCTGTGCAAGAGTATCCCTGTCCCGGATAGTCCCCACGTTTGAAATAAGATAACTGCCTTTTATCTGCCTGTTCTTGATTGCCTCGCCGAGAATATCAATCGACTCTGTGGACTTGGAAGGGGTTTCGATCCTGCCCAATATGTCGTGGTTCGCAAGCGGAAAGAGGTACGCTGCTGCAATGAAATCTGCAGGGTCGGTATTCCTTCGGAAATCATCAGTATCAACTTTTATCCCGTATAAAAGGGCGGTTGCAAGCTCCATTTTTATCGGTATTTCAAGATCCTGAAGGTATTTTGTCATTATGGTGGCGGTTGCACCGATATTCGGCCTGATATCCACATATTCCGCTTTTACATCTTCGATATCTGCCTGGTGGTGGTCTATCACAACGTTGATTTCAGTATTCCGGGGCAACATATTATTCACCCCGGGCACAGAACATTCAAGCATCGCGATTTTCTTATATTCGGATGCTTTAAAGTCTTTTGGCTGGTCCAGTTCTATATCGAGAAGGTTGATAAACGCCTTGTTTTCATGATGCCCTATCTTTCCTTTATAAAGTATTTCCGCTTTAACACCCACGCTGCCAGCTATCTCTTTCAAGCCCATGGCGCTTGAAATTGCATCTGGGTCGGGATTGTCGTGGACTACGATCGCTAATCTCCCCTCTCCTACCGAACTTATCAGTTTTTTTAATTCCTGAGCCAGTTTTACTGAAGTTATCCTCTCGATGTACTGGACAATAGCCGAGGCAATGGCTTTGAGGGGAAGGTTTGATGGCAGGACAACGAGGTCCGCGCCCGCAGTATCCATTTCTTCTTTCTGCTGATAATTATGCGCTCTTGCTACAATATGGACACCAGGAGCTGCCTTTTTTATAAAAATTAAAGCCTTTTTATTTGACTCAATATCGGAACTCATTATGAAAACAGATTCGAGATTCCCGATATCGAGTTTTGAAAGAACCCCGGCATCACCGATATCTCCCAGAAGGGCATTCAGGTTTTGCTCTTTTAATGTTTCTATTTTTGCGGAATCATTATCTATCAGGATAATATTTTTATTCC
>JAPZAO010000191.1 GCA_027460615.1 Candidatus Methanoperedens sp. | reverse complement strand
AAAGCTAAAGCGTCAGCCATTTCTTGAGCTTTTTCTTTTGGAATCTCGTGCTTGAGCAAATAGGGCATTATGGCGTTACGCAGTTTCTTGTTGCGCTGGGTGAAAACAGTCCGGATCAAGTTCTTCATGGCCGCATGCGGGACTTGATCAGAGGTTCCCGCCCATACTTTGGACGATTTGCCCCTAAGTGCGCTATTTGCCATCCTGATCGTGCTGCTGGTCTGTTCCGGATTCTTCTCTTCTTCGGAAACCAGCATGATGGCGCTGAACCGCTACCGGCTGAATCATCTCGTTCGCAAGGGCAACAAGAGCGCCAAGCTCACCGCAAAATTGCTGGCGCATACAGACAGATTGCTGGGCTCCATCCTGTTCGGCAACACGCTCCTCAACGTGGCGTCGGCAACGCTTGCCGAAATCATCGTGCTGCGTTTGTTCGGCCACGACAACAGCACGGCACTGCTGCTCGGCACCCTGGCGATCACGTTTGTGTTGCTGGTCTTCAGCGAAATCATGCCCAAGGTGATCGCCTCCAGCCAGCCGGAGCGCGTGGCCCTGTTTTCCAGCTATCCGCTCGCGGTGCTGATCCGGCTGTTCCATCCGGTCGCGTCCATCGCCACCGCAATCGTGCATTACGTGCTGTGGCTGTTTCGCATCCAGGTACAGACCGACCAGAGCAAACATACGATGAACCTGGAAGAATTGCGCATGCTGGTGCTCGAATCCGAGCAATTCCTGCCGCACAAGCATCAAGGCATGCTGCTCAACCTGGTTGACATCGGACGCATCGCGGTAAACGACGTAATGGTGCCGCGCAACCAGATCGAGGCGCTCAATCTGGATGCTGAGCCGCATGTGTTGCGCGAGCAACTGACAACGTGCCATCACACGCTCCTGCCGGTATATCAAGGCGCTCTCGACAACATAACGGGCATCCTGCATGTGCGCCGCGCGCTGGCGCTGTTGCAGCACGGCCCATTCGACCGGGATGAGCTGCGCGAACTGCTGCACGACCCCTACTTCATTCCATCGGATACATCGTTGCTCTCGCAATTGCAGCACTTCCAGGAACGCCAGATCCGGCTCGGACTGGTGGTGGACGAGTATGGTGAGCTATTGGGGCTGGTGACGCTGGAAAACATTCTTGAGGAAATCGTGGGCGATTTCACCACACAGTCTCCGGCCCAGACCGGGAAATTCCTGCGCCAGCCCGACGGCAGCATTCTGGTGGAGGGAGGCACGCCATTGCGCGATCTTAACCGCAAACCGATGAAAAGTAATACGAAAAATTAATCCAGTTTCAAGGTTTTTTCTTGTAATACCGCTCTTTTTCGCTGAAAATGCAGCCGCAGTATTTTTGCATATATAATTCAAGAGCCCTTGCAAGCTCGCGGGATTCCCTGTATCCTTCCCTGAAATCCTCATAATAAAATTTGACACCATATTCGCTCGCGATTTTTTCCCCGGTTCTGGCGAGCAGTTCATGCTTCTGGTATGGCGAGATAAGGAGTGATGTCGTGAATGCATCAAACCCTAACTGGCGCGCGGTTTTCGCTGCTTCGACAAGCCTCAGTGAATAGCAGAATTCGCACCTGTCAGCGGAAGCGAGGGCGCCGCGAAGGTAATTTTCCATATCATAGTCCTTATAAATCACTTTTGTTCCTTTAATTTGCGCATATTTTTCAAGCGCTTCCATCCGGTTCTTATATTCAGTATAAGGATGGATATTGGGATTGTAAAAAAGGGCGGTCACATCATGCCCATCTTCAAGAAGCCGTTTATGGGGATATGTAAAGCATGGCGCGCAGCAGACGTGGACGAGAATTCGCATATCAGCCGAACATCATTCCCATGCCGCTTGCTGCATTCTCCTCTTCCGCGATAAAAGAGGCAGTGACTATTTTCTTTTCTTCGCCAATGAGCTTTTCCAGGCCAACTCCCTCGAATTTCTCTTCTGCGCGGTCGATGTCTTCTGAATTGGCTTTGATATACAGGAAATAACCCTTGCGCTCTGAGCCGAGGAGCTTGCATTCCCTGACCGTATAGCCGATGCGTTTGAAGAAATCGTCTTCCAGTACCGTTGCCATGTCTTTGCTGACTTTATCTTCATAGAAATAAACAGATTCCATAATGTATCCTCCTATATTATTTATTTACTTTTTTATAACAGGTATAACAGACAGGTTTTTCATAAGTGGTGGCAGATTCTTTTCCACAGATATGACAAAAATTTTCTTGATAAAGTGGGTTGCTGTATTCTTCCCATAATTTGTAACAATTGAAACAAAGTGGTTTTTCGGGATTTATCTTTAAATCTCCTCCACAACGAATACAAAAGCCATTACCATTGCTTGTAGCAGCATTGAAGCTTTTGTTGCTGGTAGGAATATTTTTTGAAGTAACCGGAATTTCTTTTTCTAATTTTTTGTTTTTGTCTGTTTTTTCGACTGAAATCCTAATTTCATCACTGATTCTGATAAGTCTATTAGCTTCTTCTAAAACATCTTTATAGATTTCAGCGTCTTTTTCTTTTTCTATATATATTCCCATTTCATTATTATTCACTTGAGAGAATTCATATAAATTCATCGATGTTATTATAGCTTCTGTTTCATTTAAATAGCATTTAGCATGCAAATCCTTACAAAAGCTCGTTCGTATAAATTGCATTGAATTTAACCAATTGTTTTCGTCTGGTTGCAATTGATTCTTTCCAAAAACTACCCTAATATCAATTTTCATTCTATTCTTATCTTCTAATGATTGTTTAATTCTATCATTTATTTTCAGATAAGGACTTATCAATATCAATTTGTCATTAGCTTTATTAATTAACTGTTCGACGTGAAAAGAAACTCCTGTTGTTGTCAAAAATTTTACCATATTTCTCACCTTTAGGTTCTTTATTGGATGAAGCGGTTAATAAATAATTCCAGTCGACTCAGATTATTGCTATAAGGATTTTTACTACCAATCCTATCATTATAGAATAAGTGACATTAATCATCGTTCCTGCAAGGAAGAATAAAGAATTTTTACTCATATCTTCCCTGCGCACTATAGCTTTGGCTGCGAATATCAACGCCAAAGCCGTATAAGCTTCCAGAACCATAAAAGTCAATATCAACAGATTTTCACACTTCCCCACAACAAAACCAGTATCACGCACTTCTTTATCTATTTTTTTGCTCATCGGCACTGTGGAAATCCAGGATAAAATGTAATTTACCACTATTCCGCTGGTAGCAAGTAGTACAACATAACCTGCAATCAGAATCGCAACTTCATGTATGTTTATGTTCATTCAAAATCACCCATATATTTATTGTGTGGATTAATGCTCCAGTGCATAATTTAATCCTTGCTCAATACGCATAATTTCTTCCCACAGAGCGCGGTTAAGAGCTTTAGATACCGCCTGTTGAGTTATTCCCAGTCTTTTTGCTACTTCATGTTGGCTACCAGTCTCTTTGTACTCCTTGACTATCAAGTGCTGTTTTGCAGACAAATTTTTCTTAAGTAATAGAATTAAATTTATCTCCCCGCTTATCAGATTTTCAATGGTTTTATCTTCAATTGATATATTAAATATTAATTTTGATTTTTTGAGTTCACCCATAATATCGGAAGCCCTATGAAACGCGGGTCCGTCCATTTTTGCCACATCACTGCTCTCTGCCGCAGTATCTATATAGTCAAAGACCACTACAAAACGCATCAAATCCGGATATAATCTCTCTAATATAGTTGATATTATATCATAACTCCTCGATATATCAAATAAAACACCTTCTATCTCATCAATCCCCTTTAAAATCTTGAATTCGGCATACATATAATCAGCATATAAACTGTTAATTTCATTGCAAGTTTCCTGCAATTTCTTTTGAAAAGAATCTTTATCTTTTATCCGACGAGAAGAAATAACATCGCCTAATATTACACAGAGCTGCTTCTTCATAAAATTCCTATATCTTCTTGCCCATATATAAAAACAACCTTTTTTGGTTGTAAATTAAAAAACAACCTTTTTTGGTTGTATTTCCAAAAACAACCCTCATCGTCCAAAGAACAGACGCGCTATATATTCCTTAAGCATACCATGATTCGCAAGTACCACATCCGCCCCTTTCAACCTCTGCGCCTCAACATATGTAGGAATTCCTATGCAGAACAAACCCGCTCTCTTTGCAGATTCCACGCCCAGCGGCGCATTCTCGATAACGATACACTCTTCTTTTTCAATTTTAAGCATCCCGACAGCTTTCAGGTACGGCTCAGGCGATGGCTTCCCGTCCTTCACATCATTCCCGGTAACCACAGCGTCAAATGTTTTCGGGAAAAAACGCGCAAGCAGCTCCATGACCACATCCCTGTCAGAACCCGACACGACCCCGAGAAGGCATTTGTTTTTCAGGAAGTCAAGGCATTCATAAATTCCGGGGAATACGGTTACTTTATTTATCTTTGTAAAAATCTCCATTTTCTTCTTTGCAAGCACTTTGAAATCCTCTGGTGTCGGAGTCCTCTCCGCCTTCCTGAATACTAGCCTGATTATTCCTTCATGATTCGACCCCTCGATATCATAGATATCCTGCCTGTTGATATGGATACCAACTTCGGCAAAGACTGCTATCCAGGCATCAGCATGATATGGCATCGAATCCACAAGCACGCCGTCCATGTCGAAAATCACTGCTTTTGGTATCATTCCATATCATTCCTGAGGATTCCTCTGTGTTGCGGTACTGTAAAATAGTTTGGTTCTTGATGGAAAATTTTAGGCCTCGGAGGCGCAGAGAACACAGGGAAATAATAACTCTGTGACTCCGTTGGCATGAAAAAGTGTAAAAACCACATAATGGAACACAGATGACACGGATTCGACGGATCCCCACGGATTTTTTAGCAGTGTTAATCCGTGCCATCCGCGTAAATCCGTGTTCTACGCCAACCATTGTAAAGGCATTTTCATGTTCATTTTATGAACCTTGGGTTCATAGCCGACTCAGTGGCTAATTTTGCTTTTCGATTAACACACCAAAAGATTTTAAACACACTGCCCTGCAAAAGTATTTTATACCTCTCTTCAAATTGTAAGCATCATGAAGGCTTATGAATTTGAATTCCCGGATGACAGGTATTACATGAAAAACCACGTGTGGCTAAAGCCTGAAAAAGGCGAGATACTCATCGGGATAACGGAACTCGGCCAGTCGCTTTCAAAAGGAATAGTGCACATAGACCTGCCTGAAATCGGGGAATCAGTCAAAAAGGGGGACATGCTGGTGGCGTATGAAACCATAAAAGCGGTCTCGCAGATATCGCTCCCGTTCGACGCCGAGGTTACGGGAATCAATGAAAAACTCTGGGAAGACCCCAATATCATCAATGGGAACCCGTACGGCGAATGGCTCGTGAAAATAAAAGGAGAGCTTTGCAGGGTCATGAAAGTAAAAGAGGCTGTGGAATATTATACCGGGTTAATCGCAAAAGAGCGCGAACGGTATGCCGATAATTAAGTTTATATATGACAATGTTATTAACGAATTAAATGAGGAAAAAATATGGTCGAAATAGAGGGATATAATCTTCCGGATGAGCTGTATTATACTAAAGATCACACATGGGCAAGGCTAGAAGACAATGGCAATGTGACAGTGGGCATGGATGCTTACGGTGCAAAAGCCGCTGGCAATATTGAGTTCATAGACCTTCCCATGGAAGACGATGAGTTCGAAAGCGGTGAGGCATTCGGCTCACTTGAGTCTGCAAAATGGGTGGGCGGGCTGCTGATGCCAGTAGCAGGCACGGTTATTGAAGTAAATGAAAACATTGAGGATGAACTCGGCCTCCTTTCAAAAGACCCTTACGGCGAGGGATGGTTAATCAAAGTCAAGCCAAGTAACTTAAAAGACGACCTGAAAACCCTTACTCATGGGGCTGATGTCGGTCCCTGGCTTAAAAAAGATATAGAAACCCGGAAGAAAAAATAATTACCAGTTTTCTTCTTTTTCTTTAAACTCGTAATCGACTATCTCAAGCTTGACAGGTTTCCCCTCTTTATTATAGCATGTCCAGCTTGTGATAGTATAAGGCGCGCCCACAATTATGTGTATGCTCCCTTTTGCGTCGAACAATTCAAGGTCGGCTGCTGATGGTCTTGTGTTGCCTGTCGGATGGCTGTGCACTGTTCCCACGGTGCGTATATTGGGAAGCATGAATAATTGCATTACTGCGCTCTCATCTGTTGATTCGGTTCCCGGGACGACCACCACGTCGGTTATTACATCGCCATCCGCTGAAAGCATGCCAGCAAACTCTTTCGGATACGAGGATTTGCAGACTTCGAGAATGAAATTTAATGTATCGCGTGCAATTTTCATATGGTTAGATAAGTGCGAAATGTATATATTAAGATAACATTATTAGAGGAAAGCCCAGATGGGCTGGTAGCTTAGACAGGCAGAGCGTCGGACTCTTAATCCGACGGCCGTGGGTTCAAATCCCTCCCAGCCCGCTTGCGTTTTTAATTCACCAGAGCTAACCAATCAATTACGGAAATATTACGGCAAAACTATTAATAGTTTAAAGATGGTCAAAACAACGAGCTTTATGGCTTTTCACGTGATGATAATCCCTACGCTGGGCTGTCCCGCTAATTGCAGCTATTGCTGGAGTTCAGATAAAGGATCTCCAATAATGAGCATTGAAACCATTAAAGAAGTGGTAGAATGGCTCAAGGATTTCCGGGATGACCCTGTTACATTTACCTTCCATGGCGGGGAGCCGCTCCTTGCAGGCGCGGATTTTTACAGGCAGGCGCTGCCCATGCTAGCCAAGGGTTTAGCTCATATGAAACCGGCTTTTGCACTTCAAACCAATCTCTGGTTAATGACCCCGGAAATAGCCCGGATTCTGGCTGAGTATAATATTCCCATCGGTTCCAGTCTGGATGGCCCGGAAGAGCTTACCGACTTGCAGAGGGGAAAAGGATATTTCAAGAAAACCATGAAGGGCTATGAAATTGCCAGGGCTGGTGGTCTTAAAGTGAGCTTCATATGCACGTTCACTTCCCAATCTGTAAAGCGGAAAGAGGAGATATTTAATTTTTTCCTTGAGAATGGCATAACTCTTAAATTGCATCCTGCTCTTCCATCAATCCGTGATGAAAACCCTGAAAAATATGCACTTTCTCCGGAAGAGTATGGAGAATTGCTGGTTTATCTTCTGGATAAATACCTGGAAAACCTGGGTAAGATCGAGATTATGAATATTGACCACCTGTGCAAATGCGTTTTCACAAGCCGGGGCACGGTCTGCACCTTCGTGGACTGCATGGGTGATACATTCGCGGTCGGGCCTGACGGGAGCATTTATCCCTGCTATCGTTTCATAGGCATGCCGGAATATGTTATGGGCAATGTCAAAGACCATCCAGGCATGGAAGAGCTTGCCCAATCTCCCGCATGGAAGCTTATGTTCCGGTTTAAGGAATATGTGGACAAAAATTGCGGGGAATGTAAATATATCAAATGTTGCCGGGGCGGCTGCCCCTACAATGCCATAGCGCCGACTGAAGGTGAAATAAAAGGAGTTGACCCGCACTGTAAAGCTTATAAGAGGATATTCGACGAAATAACCGAACGGTGGGAGAAGGAGTTTTTTGGCTCCCCTGATATGCCGATGTTTACTCTTCCGAATCAACCCAGGAAGGAAGCTAAACCCGGAATAATGCCTTTAATGATGAAGCGTATCCAGGCCCAGGATTCGGGTTAAGGTGATACTATGGGAGAAGTAGTAAAACTTCACAAATCAGGTAAAAACCTGGTAATTACCATACCAGTGGAGATATGTGAAAAGTTAGAACTCCAAGAAGGGTCAGAAGTGGAGATAGAGCCTTTTACCTGTAGCGGTGAACCCGGGGCGCGCATAAAACCAAAAAAATGATTACATAGTGAACATGAATTGAGTGGTTGTGGGAAGCACTTTTCGAACCTTTCGAAGATGCGGATAGTAAATTATCATGGACTTTTTCTCCTCTCTTTCTTCCCCTTCATGCAAGACGGTATTTATTAACATACATTCAATCCTTCCTGAAATCTTAATCGCGCCCCGTTCCATCGAGGAGCTCATTTCAAGATAAACCGGAAGCCTCAATTTATCATGCTCATATTCCGGTAT
>JAPZAO010000190.1 GCA_027460615.1 Candidatus Methanoperedens sp. | reverse complement strand
GGTATTGTCCTAACATAGACCGCATAATATTTATGGGATAATATCCAATTATACCATGTGGTATAATGGCTAGACCTCGAAGCAAAATCGATATTACTTGTCAGAATCCAGGTTGCAAATATTTTTTGAAGGAAGAAGAAAAAGACATTTTGAAACGTGGAAAAAATCGAGCAGGGCATCAGCAGTATTATTGCAATCATTGCCATACCTGGTTTGTTGAAACTGTGAACACGCCACTTTTTCATAAACATCTATCCAAGAAGGATATAATCCAGATTTGTAAACATCTTGTTGAAAAAAATGGTATTAGAAGCATCGAACGTATTACAGGTTTTCATAGAGATACTATCGGTCGTTTGCTTGAGGAACTGGCACTTCATGCCGAATTGGTTAATGATATCCTGCTAAATGAGATAAAATTAGGACAATTTGAGGTGGATGAGATGTGGACAACAATTAAAAAAAACAGAAAAAAGTTAAGCAGGGAAGCCCGAATTCAAATGAAGAAGGTGACGCGTGGATCTACAGTTGCATAAAGAGAGGTTCATACCTATTTGTAGCATATTCTATCGGAAAATGGACTCAGGAGACATGCAAAGAAATGATTGGAAAACTTTTCTCAAGAGTGGAACTCCCATTTCCAAATAATAAAATCCAGATTTTTTCAGATGGTAACGATGATTATGTATTCACTCTTCCAGAATATTATGCCGCCACTTGTATTGACTATGGGCAAATTGTGAAAATCAGGGAAAAGGGAAGAGTAGTTGATAAAATAAAAAGAATAATTTTCGGAAATCCTGATAATGGAGATATTGAAACTACCAATATTGAGAATTTTAATGGAATTATGAGAGAACGTGTCGGAAGATTGGTTAGAAAAACAAAGTGTTTCTCCAAAAAGAAATCACGACTGAGAAATGCTACAGAACTTATTCAATTCCATTGGAACTTTATGGATGAGATACACGATGGTTTAACACCTGCTATGATTGAATCGCTCTCAAATGGTATTTGGAGTTGGGATGATTTTTTGTCCTTTCATTATGCGGTATAAATTAGGACAGTGCCTGGAAACTGAAAAAAGCTACAGATTAAGTCTAAAGATTATTGCCTCTATTTTCCTTGTTGCCTCATTAGTACATATATTGTGGAACTGGTTTTTTCCGACATATACAGAGATGAAAGGACTTACAGAGATCCAGTGGGATTGGATATATCTTCTTAACCTGTCAACGGCTTTGTGTCTTTTTACATTCTCCATTCTATCATTTGGAGTTAGCAGTACAACGTCGTTAACGCTTGACCAGTTGAGAGCATTTTCAGCATTGATGATCATTTTTTGGATGATTCGCCTTCTGTTAGAGTTGATCTTTCCTGTACAGATTCCGGTTCTTGTACTTCCTGATCCCTCTTTATTCCTTAAGGTGCTTATGGTAACCCTGATCGTAATACTTGCATTACCTGAGGTCAGGTTTCATATCAGGAAGAAAAAATAATTTTGAATCAGTTTATTGAACGAAAAAGATGAGCAGCAATTGGGTGAATGGCCACGGCAATTGCGTTCGCAAATTGGTCGTTCCCGCCGATTGTAATATCACACGTCCATTTCCCATCAGGCAATATGCTGGTTATTGGAGAATCCCAGTATAATTTTATTATAACCATTTTATTTTGAACAAGAACCGTCACACCCGCATGTAACCTCTTTTTGTCCCTTGACCGCAGCCAGCATCATTGCAGATGCACATCCAACGCCGCTTTCCACTTTTATTGCTTTTGTCGGGCAGTTAAGCTGGCAGGCTCCACATTCCATACATGCTTTTGGATTCACCAATTTAGCCGCTTTTCCATCTGGACTGAATACACCATGGGGACATACTGTGCTGCACATGCCGCAGTTGATGCATAAATTCGGATCGTATTTCAGAGTGTTTGAAACATACGAATTAAACATATATCAAATTCCTCCCAATATTTTGATTGATGATAATACAATTACCAGGATAATGCCAATTCCAAACATCCATGCAATTTTTGGTATATATGTAAATATCTCTCGTTTGACCCCGGTTACGGATGTAAATGTTGTCGATCCTGTAAAATTGAGCGCCAGAAAAGCACTTATTGACGGGATGACCAGCATATAAGCCAGAGCCCAACCATAGCGCAGCCACAGTTTTTCATCCGTCATGCCATAAAATGAATTCAGGGCAAATGGCAGTGCCATCAATCCTCCTATAAGGAATCCCTTTGTGCTGAAATCAGTAGTTGGTATCCATGGCAGCAGGATTGGAAATAATACTAAGCCTGTGAAGGCGGCCGCAACAGCAGCTGCCGCAGCTGTGTAGTTTCCCACAAGTGCAAAAATTACGGATGCAATCAACACAGGGAGCAGGAAATTTTTCATCTCCACAGGTATGAGGACAATTCTATCATAGAGAGTAAATCGCACGCGGCGCATTTCTTCGGAAGCCTTATGTGTTTTCAGATATTCCGGCAGGTCGGCTGCTCTCACCGGACCGAATTCGACTTTGAATTCACAGCGTCTCCTGACCTCCCGTGCATCCACTCCTGTTGCACCCAACTGGGGAACGATCAGTGTGCGGTGGTTGACAACATCATTAAGTCCCACAGCTTCGATCCGGTGTACCAGTTCATCAGTTCCGAATGTTCCCTTACCTGCGGCACACCAGACATTGATACCCTTTGTATCAAGCACAAGGATATAGCAATCATTACCATGCAATGCGGATCTTAAGGCGTCAAAGCTGAGTGTATAATTTGCGCTGGCAAAAACAGGCGACTCTTTTGTGGGCTTTCCCATGGTGTAAAGCCCGGGTTCTATTAAATGCTGCTCGCGTTTCACACCCAGGCGTGCCATCAAATGATCCCGGCGATTTGCAGGTGTGATGTCGCCAGACGTGGATTTGATAACAGTTTGTGCCTTCCCGGATAATATCGATATCGGCTTAGATCCACTGCCCGAAGAACTGCAGCATGACCCTTTCTTTGGAATTTCGTTTGTTATTGTTCCGGTAGGATTTTTCAAAACTTTGTTCATAATTCTATCTCAACCATTTAACTTCGGGCTCAGTTCTTTTAGGCATTGTGGTTTCACTTCGAGGATATCCGAATATCAATGGAGCAACCGCTTTATAGCCTGGGGGCGCGCCAAGCTCTTTCAATATCTTTTCATCCATGAGGGCAGGCATCACAAGCCCTATCCAGCAGCTGCCGATGCCTCTGGAATGCGCTGCAAGCATCATGTTCTGTGCAGCCATCGCGCAGTCCCAATCTGCAGTCACTGATTTCTTATTTCCAAGGATTATTACAAGCGACGAAGCATTGTAAAATAAGTTGGTGCCCATTTTGAGAAAAGAAATGAAACCGGGTGCTTTATTGGGATCATTAACCATCTGTTCGGCAAGTGGTATCATCGCCTTTTTACCGTTTTCAGAGAGCTTGTGTATCATTTCTTTGTTTTGTATTACTAAAAAGCTCCATGGCTGCATATTCATACCCGATGGGGAATATCTGGCACAGTCTATCAGGAATTTTATATCATCATCGGATACGGGATCTTCCTTATAATCCCGTACACTTCGCCTTGTTTTGATAATGTCAATTACGTCTTTCAAAATAACACACCTATATTTAACTTCGCTTAATCCCGGTTATTCTATTTTCTTCCCTGTACCTTGATACTAATGACAGACTTCCCGATTTCTTTAATTTCATCTATCGGAACTTCGAATTTCTCAGTAATTGCTTTCCCAACCGGGTCATTAGACAAAAACTCAACCGGGAAACTCGTTTCTTCAAGCACCTGTACATCCCTGAAGCCTGCATTTTTTATTGTTTTTAAGTATTCATCTTTCTTTGTGGCACCGGCAACGCAGCCGATATATGCTTCGATGGATTCCCTGATGGAATCGGGAAGTTCTTTTAACAGCGCGATATCTGAGATCATCAGCCTGCCTCCAGGCTTTAGCACCCTGAATGCTTCTTTGAAAACCCTGCTTTTATCGGGTGCGAGGTTGATGACGCAGTTTGAAATGACGACATCAACTGAATTATCAGCAGCCGGCAGATTCTCGATTTCCCCGAGCCTGAACTCCACGTTTGTGTAATTACCTTTTCTTGCATTGTCCCTTGCCCTGTCAATCATATCAGGCGTCATATCCACACCGATGACTTTTCCTTCTTTCCCTACCCTGTTGGCTGCAATAAAGCAGTCAAACCCTGCGCCTGAACCGAGGTCGAGCACTATTTCCCCTTCTTTTAACGAGGCAAGAGCTATGGGGTTCCCGCAGCCAAGACCAAGATTTGCGCCTTCGGGCACTGAGCTTAGCTCCTCATCTCCGTATCCTATTCTTTTGCTGATTTCCTCTGAAATGCTGGCACTTCCGCAACAGGAAGCAGAAGGGGCGCAGCAGGAGCCTTCATCCCTGGCTATGCTGCCATATTTTTCCCGTACTACTTTCTTTATTTCCTTTTGTTTCATTAAGATACCTCCTTTTATTTCTCCAGTATATCCTTCATCACCGGTCCAAGCATACCCTTGACGATTTCTGCGAGCTCCTCGACCTTGATTAAAGAGATACAGTATACTTCGCCGTCCTTTTCCCAGCTTATAACAGCCAGCTTATCGCCGGCATGGATTTTTGCCTTATCTCTGATCTCTTTGGGAAGCACCGTTTGTCCCCTGTCATCTACAGTTATTACGGATTCTACCTTGCAGCAGCCCATATTTGCAGGAGCGCAGCAAGATTTATTTTCTTCTTTCTTTGCCATTTTATCACCTTGGAGAGTAAATTGTGTTCTGAATATTTATACTTTTCTGATAAATCAGAATAAGCTGAAAATTCCTTTGCTTATCGCAAAAATTTCCTGAACATCATCGCCTCAACCTTGCTTATATCAAGAAGCCTGACCAGCATCCTTATATCGCTTTCATCAGGCGCGCTGGCGGGCAGCATCGCTTCACCCTTGTAGAAAATCACGCCGCCCTTCATATTCGCACCCACAAAACCTTTAGCCTTTCCCCTTATTATCAGAATGCCTCCTTTCATATATGCGCCCGCGAACTCTCCGGTATTATTTACAATAACCACTCCTCCTCTCATGAGCACACCCGTGTTCATGCCAGCGTCGCCTTCCACGCGCACGAACCCGCGCTTCATCAGAATTCCTGTGCTCATGTCCGCATCCCCTTCCACTGTAACGGTCTTATCAGCATCAAGCCTCGCCGCTATCGTATCCCGGATTATGGCATCCTTCAGGAACAAATCATCTCCAATCAAAACATTGGGAGGAAGAATTTCATCTTTTAATCCCCCATGTAGTAAATTTGTAATCGACATGAACTTTCGATAACCTGCATGGTCAGACTTTACTTCAACCACATTGCCAATCGGTTGTTTGACATTGCCATTGACATAGATAGCTCCTGTTACCATGCTGATGCCCATTCTGGTATCAATATCGCCATCCACGATTATCGAACCAACCCCAATAGGTCTTCCAGTCCCACCAAAAAATTTCAAGTCAACACCGAGGCTGCTCCCAAGCCTGCGGCCGACATTCCCCTTAATATGCACATCCTTTCCCATTTTCAAACACGAGACAAGGTCTTCGTAAGTATAGGACATGCCCTTCTGGTGCGGGATAATACCTGAAGGCAAAAGGCGCTCTCCCTTATGCTGCCAGTAAAAATCATATGTAAAATCGCACAGGCAATCAACGGGCAGGATTAATTCAATATGCATAGGATGTTATCTCATAAGTTATTTGAACTTCCTCAATAACCTCTCGTAGAACTCATTATCCTTATTCTTCCTCGCAAGGCGCTCAACGATAAGCTCAGGGGTGCTGCGCGCCAGGTAATTATATCGCGGGTTCCTGTCAACGATAAGATTCAAGTGTTCATCAAGGCCTTTTGCTTCGATGCCATCAACGCGGATACTGTGAGTTGTATTCTTGAGTATGGATTCTGCAAGGTGGCTAACGAAAACCCCAAGCCCGTCATTATCATCAAGTTCTTCAAGGATGCCCGAGATTATTTTAGCAGACGCTCCGGGCTCCGTGATGGATTCCATCTCGTCTGTAAGTACAATCTTTCTCTTATTGTTCGCCACAGCCGAGAAATCCTTAATCGTACTCTCAAAAGCCCCGGCATCCATCGTTCCTTTGGATTTACCGAAATAGAAAAACTCATCGATTAGACCAATTTCGCACTCCTTTCCAGGCACAGGAAAACCCATGTGGGCTAATATAACGACCTGAGAGAGCAGCTCAAGCGTCGAGGTTTTCCCGCCTGAGTTCACGCCGCTTAAAAGGACCACACGGGCGTCTTTTAGCTTGCTCATCCCGGAGTTCATGCCAGAAACACCGACCGTATAGTTTATGGGGACAGCATTTTCAAGGAAAAGATTGGAGCCTTCCGTTATGCCAATCCCATTTTTGGTATTGAGCAAAGGCATATTCAGCCTATATTTTCCTGCAAAACACGCAATCGTGTAGCCCACGTCAAAATCAAGAACTTCGCGCACCATGAGGGATGCAGTTTCCTTTAATGTCGACAGTGCACGCGCATTTTCCCTCAAAAGTACAAGTTTTCTTGAAGTGATGTTGCGCAGCAGGTAGTTTTTCAAGCCATCGACAGCACGCGGGTTTACTTTTATGGGATGTGAAACCTCATCCCCGAAGAAATTATTAACATACTGGGATTCTGTCGGGTTCAGGCCAAGTTCGCAAACTACGGAACGAAGCGCTGCCTCTGTTACCGAATTGTATTTTTCTTTTATCTCCTTCTCAAAAAGGCGGTTGATGCTGCCGTCCATAGCTGTTAGCAGGTCAAAACCTTTCACGGTTATGGAGCTTTTTTCTATGAGTGCGCCAAATTCAAGATTTGCTTTCCTTTCCGCATCCGTAACTGTATCATTTAACCTGTCGTAAATGGAGCAGCAGCGGTCTATCTCGCTGTCAAGCCCACTTTTTAAGTTTCCGCCATCTGATAACTTTGCAAGGCACGATGACAGGCGCTCAAGCTCTTCATCTTTTATACTGCCACAGAAATCCGGGCTGTGCTGTCTTATGAGCCCCAGCGCTGAAATTGCGCAAGTTATGGATTCAATATTTTTTGTAAAGAAAGAGAGTTCTTTTTCAGGCGCAACCTGCCACATCTCTGCTTTCCTGATATCCAGGAAATCGATATCCAGGTCATCAGGGAAGTCCATTCCTGCAAAGCCTGTGCTTGCGATAACATGGGAGTATCCGCGGGCTACATCCACTGCTTCCCTGGCGTCGGAAACAAGCTGGACTGATACAGGGAATTTTTTGGCTGCCTCGAATTCCCCGGCATTTGTCGCGATTATTACCCTGTCCCTGATTGCAGGAATGTTGAAATTCGTCTTTATGGGCCTTATTTTTGATAAAAGGGCGGAGAGTTCATTTTCGTCAAGCTTTCCTGCCTTCCCGATAACGGCGCCAATTTCTTTTTGCGTTTTTTCAATCTTATCCTTTTTATGCGCCGGATACGGGAAATATAAGCTTAGTTTGCTCCTTGCATGCCCTGTGTGGGCAGAGTCTTTAATAAGCTCAAGGATGCGTTCGTATATCTCATACGCTTCGTTCGTCCTCAGGAAATCCCGGATGCCAGCGCCTTCATTTAGTGCGATAGCTTCCAGAACGAGGGCTATGGCGGATTTTTCAGTCATCCCCTCAAGCTCGCAGAGTGCCGCTATGTCATGGTTCATTATGGCATCAAGCGCCTGCTTTTCCCCTCCGAAATGCTCGACAAGGCGGCGGGCTGTCTTTTCACCTATGCGGGGGATGGATTTAAGGGTGGTTATCATTGTTAGTTCTGAGGGGTGTCTATATTTTTATACTCAAAAGGGGTTATGATTTTAAAAATATTGGCATGCGCCGATATATTCATTTCTCCAAATCCAGGACTTCCATTAACTCGTCTGTCTTCCACACCCTGGCTACATTCTGTTGCTCAAAATGCATATCAGCAGTCCATATACCATCATTAGGAATGCATAAGGAAAGTGCCAGAAAAACTGCACCATCAGGATCGATATTTCCCATTATCTCTTTTGCGCGCTTATAACACGGTTTGATTTCCTCGGATGGAACAATAGTTATGCTCTCGAATATGGATTCAAATAAAATATCAAAATCATTCTCGGTTAACTTACTTTTCTTAACAAGCTCTATTTTATGATTTTTAACTTCATGCAATATGAAATCCGGAGCAATGAATTCAATATTAGGATTCAATATTATTTTTCTTGCGACAGAATCCCTTATAAGAGC
>JAPZAO010000189.1 GCA_027460615.1 Candidatus Methanoperedens sp. | reverse complement strand
ACCATGCTTCCAAGATTGGCAAGACCTGCAACAAGTATTATGCGGAATAACTTGTTCTGCATTAATTCTTTAATGGTTTCAGCTTTCGATATCGTCCTGAAATCCTCTGTCGTCGGAGGGCGATAATGAAATTCCACAAGACCTGCAAGCCATCCGATGGCTAAAAGGGGATGAAGGAATCCGAACCAGGCAAGACCGAATGCGGTCAGTGCTGAAAGCGGATGTCCTCTGGCAATAATGACCCCAACGGCAGAAAGTATTCCCTGTGCCAAAAAAAGGTATAACATTGCTGTAAGAAGCTTCTCAATGGGGTATCCGCCTAAAACCAGAAGGGCAAGCATTCCCACAATCATTACTATGACGGCGATTGTCGCGGCTTTAAACCAGCTAAAGCCTTTTTTCGGGAGCGTGGTCAATTCCTGGACTGGCGGCAGCGACTCGGGAGCGTCAAGATATTTCTTGATTCCTTCCCTGTGACCTGCCCCCACCACGGCAACGACATTGCCTTCTTTTGATAAATCGATAAGGTTTTTTGCCATGAACGCATCCCTTTCGTCTATGAGAATCGATGCAGCACTCGGCGCCACTTTTCGTAATTCGGAGACAAGCTGGGTCACGACATCTTCGTCAGTAACCGTATCGATGTCGATTTCTTTTGTTCCAATACCGAACGTTGCGCCTATAAGTGAACCGAAAAGCTTCAATTTCTCAAAAAAGGACATTTTACTCCAGAAGCGCCCGAGCGTAATCTGGATATCCCTGTCAATAAGAGCCACGCGCGCGCCGGATTTTTCAGCGGTTTCAATGGCGGCGAGCATTTCGGCTCCAGGCTTGACACCCATATCAGCGCCTATTTTTTTCTGGACAAAACCAAGCAGCCATTGCAGCAAAAAGTAGTTGAATTTCCCGCCGCTTAAAAGGTCTTTGACATTAATTTCACGGACCTCTTCTTCCCCTTTCAATGCCTGGTATCTTCCCCTGTCAAGCTCAACAGCCACAATATCGGGTTTTTCTCGCTCGATTATTTGATTGACCTCGGAAATGCTCTTTTCAGATACATGAGCAGTCCCGACAATAGTAACCCTGCCGGTTGATGCGGCCGGGTTTAAATAATTGAAATTGAAACTGATTGCATAAGAACCGTTATTCATGTTATTCCAGTAACTGCACAGACCTTAAAATATCTGTCCTTGACACAATGCCAACAATTTGTTTTTCTTTTGTAATAACTATCCGTCCGATATTATTCACGGTCATGAGTTTAATTGCATTCACAGCGTCATCATCTTCCCTTAGGGTAATAAGCTCTTTTGTCATTATCTCTGAAACCCTGACCTTTTTTCTATCCTCCTTCGGGACTTTCTGCACATCGGTAAAGGTCACTATCCCTTTTACTTCGGAATCATCAAGAACAGGATATCCCATGTGCTTGAACCTGAACATAATATCTACGAGTTCTTCAACTGACATTCCTGAAGTCACAGAAGTGACATTTTTTGACATTATATCCCTGATTTTGACGCCTTCAAGTACGACTGTGACCTCGGTAGATTTTTCTTCTTCTGAAGCCCCGATGTATATAAAGAATGCGATGAGGATGAACCATAAACCTGCAAATAATCCGAAGATACCCATAACGATTGCAAACATCTTGCCGATACCGGCGGCTGTCCGCGTGGCTTTGATATAAGACATCCTGCCTGCAAGCCATGCCCGCAGCACCCTGCCGCCGTCCATCGGGAATGCAGGGAGAAGATTGAAGATACCGAGAATTATGTTAATATACCCTATCAGCCAGATAAGGCGCAGGTAAGGATTATCGCTTATATTCTGGAACATATAAGCGGTGTAAGATAAATCGACAGGTTTGGTAACAATATAGACTATTCCAAGCAACATGCCTATCAAAAAGCTGACACCTGGTCCGGCAAGAGCCATTTTAAACTCAATTTTGGGGTTTCTCGGGATTTCTTCCATAGCTGAAACGCCCCCGAAAAGGAACAGGGTTATGCTCTGGATATTGGAGCCGTTCTTTTTGGCTACGGATGAATGCCCCAGTTCATGCAGCAATACGCAAATAAAAAGTGAAATTGCTGCAGATAATGAAAGAGCATAACGGATTATTGATAATTGCACGTCATTAAAGCCAAATGGCGCAGGATTCACTGAAAAATAGTAAGCAAAGACAGGCAGTATCAAGAGAAACGTAATATGCAGTTTTATAGGGATTCCCATTATTTTCCCTATCTGGATTGACGTATTCATGAAATTCCTCCCAAATTATTATATGTATTATATGAGTTAAATCGTATAGACTTTGCGGATATAGCAGCGAAAAAGATATAAGTGGCTATATTTATTAATATCAGTCCTGCGAATGTGCGATAATATTAAGCCTGAATAACATATTATTTATTAATTATCAGTTGGTAACATATGGAAAATACTGAAAAGGAAAATACTGAAAACGAATTAAAGAACCAGGATATTCTTGGCGGTCTGGAGATAACATCCACAAAAGATATCGAGGTTCCCAAGAAGTTAATTGAACAGGTCATTGGCCAGGAACATGCTGTCGAAGTGGTCAGGAAAGCAGCGAACCAGCGAAGGCATGTGATGATGCTCGGGACGCCGGGCACTGGCAAATCAATGCTGGCAAAAGCAATGGCTGAATTACTTCCGAAAGAAGAATTGCAGGATGTGCTTGTGTACAATAACCCGGACGACCCGAATAACCCGAAGATTCGCATCGTACCGGCCGGTAAAGGTAAGGAGATTACCGACGCCCACAAGCTTGAAGCCCAGAAAAGAACCACGGCGCGGAACATGTTCATAATGTTACTTGTGCTTGGTATTGTTGGTTATTCATTTTTTATTAGAGAATATCTCCTGGGAATCATAGCAGCGGTTTTAATCGCAATGATGATGCGCCAGTTCATGCCAAAGGAAACACTATTGATCCCAAAACTTCTTGTTTCAAATACGGGCAAGGAAGTTGCGTCTTATATCGATGCCACAGGCGCTCATGCCGGAGCTCTTCTTGGCGATGTCCGCCATGACCCTTTCCAGTCGGGAGGTCTTGAAACCCCGGCCCATGACAGGGTTGAAAGCGGGGCGATACACAAAGCCCATAAGGGAGTCCTGTTCATCGACGAGATAAACACGCTAAGGATAGAGTCGCAGCAGAATCTTCTTACTGCCCTTCAGGAAAAGGAATTCGCAATCACGGGACAGTCGGAACGTTCAAGCGGGGCAATGGTAAAAACCGACCCGGTTCCATGCGATTTCATAATGGTAGCCGCGGGAAACCTTGACGCGATAAAAGGCATGCACCCGGCATTGCGCTCGCGTATCAAAGGATACGGATATGAAGTTTATATGAGCGATACTATCGAAGATACGGCTGAAAACAGGCAGAAACTTGTCAGGTTCGTAGCTCAGGAAGTTATCAGGGACGGAAAAATCCCGCATTTTGACCGTAGCGCCGTGGAAGAAATCATCCGCGAAGCGAGGCGCAGGGCAGGAAGAAAGGGGCATCTGACGCTTAAACTTCGTGACCTTGGGGGTCTTGTCAGGGTCGCAGGCGATATAGCGCATGGTGAAAATGCACCGCTTACGACCGCCCAGCATGTTTTGAAAGCAAAGAGCATCGCGCGCTCGGTCGAGCAGCAGCTTGCGCACCAGTATCTTGAGCGCAGGAAGGATTACAAGCTGTTCGTGAAAGAGGGCGCACAGATAGGCAGGGTTAATGGTCTGGCTGTGATGGGCGACGATTCAGGTATTGTTCTCCCGATAATAGCCGAGGTCACACCCACGCAATCCACGTCAGAAGGCCACATTATTGCTACAGGCATGCTTAAGAACATTGCAAAGGAAGCAGTCCAGAACGTATCCGCGCTGATTAAAAAGACAACAGGCAAGGATATTTCGAAGATGGATGTCCATATCCAGTTCGTTGGAACATATGAAGGCGTTGAAGGCGATTCTGCCAGCATATCCATAGCCACAGCGGTTCTCTCTGCAATACAGGGAATCCCGGTCGACCAGAGCGTTGCCATGACCGGTTCTCTTTCGGTACGGGGCGATGTGCTGCCAGTTGGCGGTGTAACATACAAAATAGAAGCCGCGGCGCTTGCGGGGATAAAAACCGTGATAATCCCGAAATCAAACCTTGGAGATGTTCTCATTGAGGACGAATACAAGGATATTATCAAAATAATCCCGGTGTCAAATATCGAAGAGGTGCTTGAATACAGTCTTGTAGGAAGAGAGAAAGAAGGTCTTATCGCAACGCTTAAGAAAATTGCTTCAAGGACCAAATTCACTATACCTCTGCCTGAACCAAAACCTGTTACTGTAGTGTGATATTACATGGATTTCTATGATACCCGTGTCATAAAGAGCGGAAGCACAGCTATCGTTCTTGATAACGGCGAGATACGGGAGATTTCGAATAATTTTTCAAGCGGCGCTGCGGTAAGAGTTCTGGATTCGGGCTCGTGGGGATTCGTTTCGCAGGATGGCGCATCAGGAAACCTGGATGCTGCGCTGGGTTCTGCAAGAAGGCTTGCGAAGGCCGCCAAAATCAAAAGTCCAAGGAACCCGGTCAGGCTTGCCCCGATAGAAAAACCGAATTTGCAGAATCTTCCTGAAGTCAAGGAGAACCCGGAGGATATTCCAATCGAGGATAAAGTAAAATTGCTTTCGGAGATTGAAAAAAGCGCCCGGATTGAAGGCATTAAAAGTACGAATGCCATTTATTCGGAGTCTATAGTCACTGTCAAATATTCAAGCTCGGAAGGTCTTGATTGCGAATATTCGTTAAACCGCGTGGGTTTTGCGATTAGCGCCATTGCCCAGTCGGAAGGGATATACCAGATAGGAAGGGAGAGCAGGTTTGGTGTGATGGGTTTTGAGTTTTTCAAGAAACACAATGCCTTTGAACTGGCGCGGAAAGCCGCAGATACCGCGGTTGAATTATTGTCCGCAAAAACGCCAAAAGCAGGGACATACCCGGTGATACTTGACCAGGAGCTGGCAGGTGTGTTCATCCATGAAGCAGTGGGGCATGCCGTCGAGGCTGACCATGTTCTTGAAGGTAATTCCATACTTGCGGGAAAGATAGGCGAGCAAATAGCGTCACCTCTTATTACGGTGTATGACGACCCGTCCCTTCACGAATACGGTTATTATCCGTTCGATGACGAAGGCGCGGAATCAAAGAGAACAACGCTGATAGAAAACGGTGTGTTGAAATCATTCATCCATTCAAGGGAGAGCGCGGGGCAGTTGGGAGGGGTGAGCAGGAATTCCCGCGCGCAGGGCTATGCCCGCCCCGTTATCAGGATGAGCAATACGTTCATAGCTCCTGATGGAATGAAGTTCGAGGAGATGCTTGCTGAATTAAAGGATGGCATCTATTTGAAAGGCTCGCGCGGCGGCCAGGTGAATCCGGGAGAGGGAGTGTTCCAGTTCAATGCCGAGCGCGGATTCATGGTGGAGAATGGGGAACTCAAGATGCCGCTCCGGGATGTCTCGCTGTCCGGGCACACTCTTGAGATTTTAAATAGCGTTGCTGCTGTGGGAAATGATCGTGAGATGAATTCTGGCAGATGCGGGAAGGCGGGGCAGCTTGTGCCCGTGAGCGATGGGGCGCCGCATGTGCTGGTGAGGAGAGCGATGGTGGGAGGGAGCGGGTGAAAGTAAAGCCCATCTTAAGTTTTAAATAGATAACAAACCTATAATGATTGATCAAATGGCTAGTGCAGCAACAACTGGAAAACATCAAACAGGCTGGATTACAATATCTACTGACGAATACGAATCAATGAAAGACACTATAGATGTTCTATCTGATGTTGATATAATGGAACAGCTTGAAGAAGGAAAGAAAAAAGGTACTAAAGTTAGGGATTTTGAAGAGTTAGCTGAAGAACTTGGGATTTAAAACTCGTCTTTGTGTTTTATAGCTTCTATTGCTACGGTTTGTTCTTTATAATCAATTGTGTAGAGTATTCTAAATTTATTCTCAAAATATAATTCCCAATATCCATGAAGAACTCCCCTTAGAGGTTTACCATGTAGGTCAGGATGCTCCTGTAATTTTCGGATTTTGATGGCGAAGCGTCTCTGGAGCTCTTTGTCGTATTTTCGGAGCCATTTTTCTGCTGGTTCTCTGATTTTAATCGTGAAGGTCATATTTAGTAACTCTATACATGGTTTTTTACCAGATTGGTACCATAGCATAGAAGTACATTTCAAAGGTTATAACAGTTTTTCAAACCACATCTGAATACAATTATCTATTGTTTATTACCATATTATTTACCAGTTACTTGGTAATCAGAACAACTTATGCCCGTGAGTGATGGGACGCCGCATGTGCTGGTGAGGAAGGCGATGGTGGGTGGGAGCGGATAGGTCAAGTCCATAACCTTATATAACCCTATTAAAAGAGTATTAATTACAAAACCGCTTTCGGGCAAAAGCAATATGGGAGGAATTGTCATTAACTCAAGCGCCGACCGCTACAAGTACATGTCCATAAGGCAACTGGAAGATATAACATCTGAACTGAAAGAAGAAGCAAAACGCGACCCTGCGCAGGATAAAGAGTATCATGTGGCTTACAAGGCACTCCAGGACAAGATAAGGGAAAGGGACAGGAATAGACCCAAATGTATGCCGTGGCGTTTCGAACATGAACTGGATGTCGCGGAAGAGTTTTAAAATATGCAGGGCTTAAATTATATTCAAAAACTAAACAATTTCAACTATCTTTGCGAACTTTGCGTCTTTGCGGTGAATAAAACGCACACCGCAAAGGCGCTAAGAACGCGGAGGCACATATGATATGTTAACAAAATTCTTAACTATAATATAATGCCATCAATCGACCCTGAAATTATCAGGCTTTTTCCGTCAGTAAAGAGCGGCGCAGTCGAGCATGGGTTATGGAGGATTCCGCTATTTTTCGATAAAAGTTTCGGGAAAAACAGGGGGTGCATCCGTTTGCGCCGCTATATAGTCCACATGGCTGAAATGGGTGAAACAAAAGAAGCGATGATGGATAAGACAAATGAAATATACGAGGAATTCTCAGAACTCATTAAGAAATATCCTGCTGATAGCGATACGCGGGAACGGCGGAAGAAGCAGCTAGAAAAGTACATGCTGGAGTTCATAGACGAAGTGACTGAACTCATAGCGGAAGGGGATGCCACGCAAATATATTAGGTTAGAATATTTGATTTCGCATTATTATAAAAAGTCTCATCGCCCTTCAAAAAACAGCACTTCATCAGCGTCCACAAACGTTGCTT
Organism: Candidatus Methanoperedens sp.; assembly: GCA_027460615.1. Lineage (GTDB taxonomy): Archaea > Halobacteriota > Methanosarcinia > Methanosarcinales > Methanoperedenaceae > Methanoperedens. The sequence continues at coordinate 1,097 of JAPZAO010000189.1, read as the reverse complement.
CCCCGAGCGCACAGCACTCAGCGCGCCGCACCCTTGCATGTCCTTTAATTTCAAGCTGGAGGCGGGCAAGCTGGATCTCGGCTTCTTCATAAAATGCCTCCGTCCTCTGGATTACCCTTTGCATAGATATCTGTTTCTCGCGGATTTTTGCGATAACACCGGTCGTTCCGGGTCTTACATCTTCAAGGCTGGTCGGCGTAAGGAATATCATATCTCCGACATCGGTTTCAAGTACTGAGAGAAAATTATGCGGGCTCCTTATCTCAATAGTTTTGACCCTATCATGCTCAAGTTCACTTAAGATGTTTTGCGAAATCCCGCTCAATACGATATGACGCATAAAATCACCCGTACATCGGAAACTCTTTCCTGGGAATCGATGGCGTTTCAGTGGTTTTGACCTGTTCTGCGAGTTTAGAAAGTTCAAGCTCTATCTGCTCTGCCTGGCTCAATAATTTTTCAGTATCAATATCCAGCTCAAAGATATTATTGATAACCTTTAGCACTTCGACAGCGGCTCTCGGGTCTGGATTTGGTCCCGGTGTCTCACCCAGCAGGCTCACACCAGGCAGGCCGCGCAAATAAGACTCGGTCATTATACTGCCTGAAATACCGGAAATGGTCCCTACCTGGAATATTTCTGTTTTATTTTTTATCTTTTCCAGCAACTCGGGATTGGTCGCGCCCCCGAAAACGCGCCGCTCTCCCGTGGTTGTCGCTATGCCGGCAATCGAAACAATATTTTTGCAATGAATCGATTGCATCCAATCCGTCAATATTTTGCTTATATCGTATGATGCAGTCGGATGTATCGGTATGTCAGATATTACGACAACAACCTCTTTTTCTTTGGATTCGTATATGCGCACAGGCATATAGACAAGACCGTTAAAAAGAACTGCAAGAGGCGGGAAATACCTTGAATCAATTGAGCCCATGTATTTCATTTTGAGTTCTTCGATAATGTGCTGGCAGGATATATTCCCTACAAGCCCTATGCCCGGAAATCCGACAACAACCAACGGGTTCTTCGATTTTAAAGGTTCATTGATGACTTTCACAAATTGTTCTGCTTGTTCCAATGCCATGTTCCACCG
>JAPZAO010000188.1 GCA_027460615.1 Candidatus Methanoperedens sp. | reverse complement strand
CCTTTTCGTTTGAAGGTATCCTTTATGACCCCTGCCACGACATCAAAATCATAATTTATAAGCGCAATAGATGCGCCAAGGGCAACGTTATTTTTCATAATCGGCTCTGCGCCGATTTCCTTTATAATATTATTAAACGGCACAGGATAGAGCCTTATGTCTTCCCTGACATCTTTTCGGTCTAAAACTTCAGCGCTGTCGTAAATTATACCGCCGCCTGCGGTGAGTTCATCCTTGTGCATGAAGATTGTTTCTTTATTCAGGGCAATCAGTACATTTACGCCCCTTACCTGTGAAAATATCTCCCTGTCCTCCACTCTCACCTGCAATGTGTTATGACCGCCTTTAATAAGTGAGGGGTATTCATTGATATCATACACATGCAGTCCCCCGCGCGAGCATGACTGCGAGAAAATAAGCCCCGTCGCCATTATTCCTTCCCCCGCTTTTCCGCCTATTTTCCAGGTAAGCCTGTTTTTTTCCATTATATCAACTCATTCCCTGTATGATGAAATCCAGATTTTTAAATTATTCAATCTAACCAAATCTCCAGATAAAACATTGTAGCCAATATGCAATATAGTTTATGGAATTCGAAAGATAATCTAATAATTACATTAAATTAAAATTCGGTAATCCCGTGAATTTCGTATCTCATCTTTGTGATATAATTGTTGAAACTTTCAACGTCTTTAATCCTTTTTTTGACAAGAGCCCTTATCTTTGCACGAATCCGGGTATTTGGCATTATGCCGTATGCAAGAAGATACTGGATTATTTTATGCATAGACATGCCGCCTTTTTTATCCCAGTCTGTCAATAAGATAATCTCTTTCCCGCTTCTTTGCAGGGCTTCCGTGAATTCAAGAAGCGGCTGCTGGGTAGAAAGCCGGATTTCACCTTTTACCCCGAGGAATCGCAGCGATTCCGCATCTTTTTTCCCCTCCACTACGATAATCGCGCCGCTATCGGAAAGCGCCTGGAGTTCAAGGATAAGTTCTTCAAGCTCTTCAAGACGTTCAATATCTTCAGGAATTATTTTATTCATTTTGGACTAGAACCTTCAAGACCTCATTGGCGTCCATGCCTGCTATTTTCACTGATTTTTTACTGTTTGTTAAACCTGAGATTATCCTGACATTTCCGGAATTGACCTTGAATAAACCGGACAGGAATGACACGAGTTCTGCGTTAGCCCTGCCTTTTTGCGCCCTTTCCGAAAGCCGGATTTCAATGCGCTTTCGCCATGGATTATATCCATGTACGGCGGTCTCTTTTGCGCCTGCCGATATCTCAAGATCAAGGATTACGCTGTCACCGGACGGCTTGATGGCATCTTTCATTGCTGAATATAATGTGCGGGATAATATTAATGACTATCCTGTGGGAAAAGCTTCGATGCATTCAATTTTGCCCTGGCCCTGCCACCTCATGATATACGCACCGCCGTCGTCAATGTAAATGAAAGTATTTGCGTAGCGCATTTTTCCGTCGATGTTTTTATCCTTTCCATAAAAACAGCCGCTGTTAATGAATAATCTGTTCCCGGTGTCCGGATTCGGGCCGTATGAACTTGCAAAATGGGTATGCCCGAAAACCACGATATCGGCTTCTATCGTATCTTTATCTTTATTGTAATACTTGTCCGTAATGACCTGTTCAGCTGTCTTGTCTGTTGCCTTGAACATGTTATAAAATTTCCTCTGGGTATTGGCGACAACGCCCGGAATCGAGCCTAAGGCAAAATAACCTGTCACTGTTCCCCAAATTATGGCCAACAAACCGGATTGATTCGAAAACAGCCAGCTACCCAGAAATAGTACAAACAGCGCAGCGCTTAATTCATAAAATCTCTTTATAATAAAAAATAGCAGGATTATGCCAGACAGGACAGGCAGGATTGCAGAACTTAGAGACCCGGGAAATGTAAGAGGTCCTTGCAATACCGGGGGTAAAAATTTGCTCCAGAAAAATCCTCCAGCCAGAAATAGTAAAGAAAAAATCAAAAAATTCCTCTTCCAGTGTTTTTTTGTATCAAAGATATTGAAGAGATCCTGGAACCAGCCAAGAGGGTTCCAGCTTTCACCAATCAGGTCAGATACCCATGCAAGGATTGCCTGTTCTTTATCGAACTGATGGCCGTGAAGGAAAAAATAAGATTTTTTCCCGATATGTATGCCTGTTGCCGTATCTGCTTTCTTTTCTGGATAATGCCGGTCATAGATTGTGAACTTTTTCCCGTTAGGCAATACGACATTGTTAACATCATCCTCCAGTTCGCCCAGTGAATCGTCATGGTTACCTATCACATAGATTTTATCGCAGTTCATATCCGAGAGAATTGAAAATGGGATTATGCTGTCCTTTATGACATTATCCCTGTCCCCGTCTTTTGGGTCCCACAATTCAAGCATGTCACCAAGAAGAACCAGATTTTCAGGTTTATGTATTGTGACATCTTTAGTTCCGCATTTGATTGTCTCTTCTTTGTTCTCCAGCCCGCGCACCCAATTCAGGAAGCCGCAAAACATATCGCGATTATGGAGGTCATATACCTTGCTGCCCAAATGCACATCCGATACAACGATATAAGCCATATTACACCCGGAAATCCATTGGATTGCCGGAATAAATACTTTCCCCCTAAATTCTAAAATAAATCTATCATTATGATAATAATAATGATAAAGTATATAAGCTCTGAGGTTAATGAATTGGTTTGAGAAAATGTTCGGTTATTCTTTTGGCTATAAAAGGAGAGTATCCATACCGGTTCCCCCCACAAGAGCGAGATTTTACTGTGAAAAATTGTGCATGATGGTCACACTGTGCAGGTTAACAAGTTGTACGTTTTATAACCAATGCCAAAAAGACACCAAAACGCTGTAGAAAATGCAAAAAAGCTAATAAATGTCATTACTTATCAAACAATTTTTTGAACCGGATATTAACATACCATCCATCAAACTAATATGCATAAACCGTTATTGTGGATGTATCGATTATGATACGTCTTGGAAAGATAGCTTTCGCCAATTGTGATTTCCCGTATTATGCCATGGAATACGGAAAGGTAAAGACAGACGGTATAGAGATAAAGGAAGGTCATCCTGTCGAGCTTGCAAATATGATTTCCAGGGGCGAACTTGATATAAGCCCCATTTCTTCAATAATGTACGGGAAACGGAACGACCTCCTCATATTGCCCGGGCTTTCCATTACTTCCAATGATTTCACAAAAAGCGTATTGATATGCGGAAAGGGAAAATTAGACCTTCCGCAGCTTGAGGGAAAAACACTTTGCATCCCCGAAACAACTGCAAGTTCAGCTACGCTGATAAAAATTATTTTGCGGCTAAAAGGCGTGAATGTTAATATCAACCAATGCAAGGGAACTGATATCGACATAATGTTAAAGCATGGCGACGCCGCCCTCCTGATAGGGGATAGCGCCCTGAAGGCAATAGGAAAGTACGGGATCATAGCAGACCTCGGGAATGAATGGAAGAAGCTGACGGGTAAGAAAATGGTGTATGCATTGTGGGTTGTCAGGGAAGATTTCGCAAAAAACCATCCTGATAAGGTAAGATATGTTTTAAAAACCATGCTCGAATCAAAAGATTATGCTTACAGGAACATCGGCGAGATTGCCGCTTTCATAGGAAGGGAGAAAAAAATAGATTGTAATTTCATGCGTGATTACCTTCATACATTGAATTATGATTTTGATGAAGAGAGCATAGAGAGCCTGAAACTTTATTTTAAGTATGCAAAAGAATGCGGGGTGGTGAAGGATGTGAAGCTTCGGTTTTTCGATGATTTAGAATGGGATGTGGAGAAGTAGAAAGATAGTAAAAAAGAATAGAAAAAAATTTATGCTTAGGAAACATTTAAGCTTAGTGAGGTAGTACAAGGGGCGCACGTCCACGAGGTTTTAACAAAAATTGCCATTGATTCAAGAATATTTTTTATTCATGACTGGTAGCGTTAGTTTAAAATTAGTGGATAATATGTTTGGGCTCGTAGCTCAGTCAGGCAGAGCACCGGGCTTTTATTCAATCCGCAAAGGGAATGAAAAGATACCCGATGGTCGAGGGTTCAAATCCCTCCGAGCCCGTCATGCACGGGAGGTAATTGTGTGAAAGAGAAAGAGCATACTGGAAGGGAATTTAATCCCCTTGAACATAAAATGGTACCAAATCATGAAATATTAAATGAAGAGGATCTTAACAAAGTATTATCAGAATATAAAGTAGATAAGGAACAATTGCCCAAGATTCGTATTTCAGACCCCTCTGCCGTGTCCGTCAAAGCTAAAGTCGGCGATGTCGTACGGATAACCCGTGAAAGCCAGACAGCAGGTAAGTCATATTTCTATCGATTGGTCATTGCGTGAGATAAAATTTGAGGTAATATGTTAGACAGAAGGGTACTATCAAAAGCGTATTTTACAAGTGAGAAAATAGTCCGTCATCATGTGGATTCTTTTAATGATTTCCTGGAACACGGTCTCCAGAAAGTCATTGATGAACAGAGGATTATTGAAACAGATATTGAAGGCACGTATGTAAGGCTCAAGAAAATCCGGGTAGGTAATCCGGTCGTGAAGGAAGCCGACGGCGCAATGGATAAACTCTATCCTACAGAGGCAAGGCTGAGAAACATAACCTATGCTGCGCCGCTTAAACTCAGTATGTCCATTGTCAGTCCTGAAGGTGAAAAAGAAGATAAAGAAGCAGAAATCGGACTGCTGCCTATAATGATATGGTCAAAAGGGTGCAACCTTGTAGGATTGACCCAGAAAGAAATGATCGAGCTTGGGGAAGACCCCCAGGATCCGGGCGGATATTTTATAATAAACGGAACCGAGCGCGTAATTACAACGCTTGAAGACCTTGCCCCTAACAAAATCCTTGTGGAACTGGAAGAACGATACGGTGAAAATATCGAGGTTGCGAAGGTATTTTCGCAGAGGAGAGGTTATCGCGCACTGGTTGTCGTGGAACGGAGCAGGAAATCGATCCTTGAAGTCTCATTCCCGTCAATATCGGGCAGGATTAATTTTGTCACACTTGTCCGCGCACTGGGCATCGAAACTGACCAGGATATTGTGAATTCGGTCTCGGAAGACCCCGAAATCATTAAATTCATGCTTGAGAACCTTGAAGAGTCAGAAGCGGCCAATAAAGAAGAAGCCATGGAGAAAATCGGGTTGCGGGTTGCATCCGGGCAATCGAAGGAATACCAGGTAAAAAGAGCGAATTACGTGATTGACAGGTATTTACTGCCGCATCTCGGGAATGACGAAGCGCACCGTATGCTGAAAGCGCAGTTCCTCGGTCGCATGGCCCAGGCATGTTTCGAACTTGCCCTTGGCAAAAGGGGCAGCGATGATAAAGACCACTATGCCAATAAGAGACTCAAACTTTCTGGTGAATTGTGTGAAGACCTGTTCAGGGTTTCTTTCAACAGGCTTACCCGCGATATAAAATACCAGCTTGAAAGAGCCAGCATGAGGAACAGGGACCTGAATGTTACCACCATCGTGCGGGCTGATGTCCTGAGCGAACGCCTGGTGCATGCGCTGGCTACAGGCAACTGGGTCGGAGGCAGAACGGGCGTCTCGCAGCTTCTTGACCGCACCGATTATATCGCATCGCTCTCGCATTTACGCAGGGTCATCTCACCATTATCAAGGGCGCAGCCTCATTTTGAAGCAAGGGATTTGCATCCAACCCAGTGGGGAAGAATATGTCCTTCAGAGACCCCGGAAGGACCCAACTGCGGTCTTGTAAAAAACTTTGCGCAACTGGTTGAGATTTCAACCAGCGCGGGGGATGAAGCCCAGTTTAAGAACATGCTATATGAATTAAATGTAGTCCCGATTATCCCGCAGCTTGTCGGGATGGAAGAAGTGCCCACGACTTATGCCACGGAATTGGAGGCGCTTGAGGAAGCTGAAGAAGTAAAAGTTGAACAACCCGAAGAGGAGGTTGAATCCTTTGAATAAGGCAAGAGTTTTCTTAAACGGTGAATTGATAGGAACCCGGGATAAACCAAAAGATCTGGTGGCGGAGCTTAGAAAAAAGCGAAGATCGGGAGACATCAAGAAACAGGTGAATATCATTTACTATGAGGATACGAATGAGATAATCATTAATTCTGACCAGGGAAGGGCAAGACGCCCGGCGATTGTCGTAGAAAATGGCAGGGCTCTTGTAACTCAGGAACACATCGACCGATTAAAAAAGAAAGAACTCACTTTTGACAGTCTTGTCGATGCAGGTTTAATTGAGTATCTCGATGCTGAAGAAGAAGAAAATGCGTTCATAGCTATCGATGAAAAGGATTTGACATCTAAACATACACATCTTGAGATAGACCCTTCTTTGATTCTCGGTATCTGCACCGGCATGGTGCCTTTTCCGGAACACAACGCATCACCCAGGAATACGATGGGTGCAGGCATGATCAAACAGTGTCTTGGCATGTCAACTCCCAATATGAAATTACGACCTGATACAAGGGCTCATGTATTGCATTATCCGCAGAAAGCGCTCACATCCACACAAACCGCAGAAGCAATCGGTTTTGATCTCCGGCCCGCAGGACAGAATTTCGTGGTGGCGGTATTATCATACGAAGGCTATAATATCGAAGATGCCCTTGTCGTGAATAAGGGTGCGATCGAACGCGGTCTGGGGAGAAGCCATTTCTTCAGGACAAATGAAGGCGAAGAACGAAAATATCCTGGCGGACAGGAAGATAAATTCGAGATTCCCGATACTGAAGTCAGGGGTGCAAGAAGCGCCGAGGTCTACAAGCAGCTTGACAGCGATGGTATTGTCAATCCTGAAATACCTGTAGGGCCAAACGATGTCCTGATAGGAAAGACAAGCCCGCCGCGGTTCCTTGAAGAACCAACGGAACTTGGCATAAGCCCTGTGCAGAGAAGGGAAAGCTCGGTTACCATGCGTTCCAATGAAAAAGGGATAGTGGATACCGTAATTCTCACTGAATCAGAAAATGGCTCAAGACTTGCAAAAGTGAGGACGAGAGACCACAGGATCCCTGAAATAGGGGACAAATTCGCATCCAGGCACGGGCAGAAAGGTGTAATCGGACTTATTGTGCCTTATGAAGATATGCCTTTCACCGAAGGCGGTATGGTTCCTGATCTTATAATTAACCCGCATGCAATCCCTTCAAGGATGACGGTAGGGCACGTCCTTGAAATGATTGGCGGAAAAGTTGGATCGCTTGAAGGAAGAAGGGTTGACGGCACTGCATTTTCGGGTGATTCCGAAGATGACCTGCGTTCCGCGCTCCCCAAACACGGTTTTTCCCACACCGGGAAAGAAGTGTTCTACGACGGAATAACCGGCAACAGGATACAGGCTGACATATTTGTCGGTGTGATCCTGTATCAGAAGCTCTATCACATGGTATCATCAAAAATGCACGCAAGGTCGCGAGGACCTGTCCAGGTATTGACAAGGCAGCCGACTGAAGGCAGGGCAAGGGAAGGCGGTCTCCGGTTCGGTGAAATGGAACGTGATGTCCTGATAGGACACGGGGCGGCCATGGCTCTTAAAGAACGGCTTCTTGACGAGTCGGACAAGGTCATGGAATACGTATGCTCCAATTGCGGGATGATAGCAACTCTTGATAAAAGAAGAAATATCACAAGATGCCAGGATTGCGGCGCTGAGACTGATATACACCCTGTTGAAATGAGCTATGCTTTCAAACTATTGCTTGATGAAATAATATCTCTTGGCGTTGCGCCAAGGCTTGAACTGGAAGATGCAGTATGACCGATGCCCCAGTCAACGTGGCGTGCACCTTCGGTAGCACAAAAATTGAGTAGGTGAAGAATATGGTAATAGCAACCCCAAAAAGAGTTAAACAGATAAAATTCGGACTTATTTCTCCCAAAGAATTCCGTAAGATGAGCGTAACAAGAGTCATAACGGCTGATACGTATGACGATGATGGTTTTCCGATTGAGATGGGATTGATGGATACAAAGCTCGGGGTGATCGACCCGGGCCTGCGCTGCAAGACATGCGGAGGACGCGCGGGCGAGTGCCCGGGACATTTCGGGCATATAGAGCTTGTGGCGCCCGTCATTCATGTAGGTTTTGCCAAGCTCATACGTAAGATTTTAAGGGCCACATGCAGGAAATGCGGCGCACTGCTTCTTGAACCCAAGCAGAAATCGATGTCCATCGCGCCACGCGAACACCAGTGCTCAATCCGGCCGCGCACCTGCGCCGGGCAGTCCGGGTTCAAACAACGCCAGTCCACGCCCTCGTCGCCTTCCACGATGCCCGGCGCGCGGGAAACCTTCGAGCCGCATTCAGGACACGTCTTGGGGAAAGGGAAGGCCTTCTCGTTGCCGGTACGCTGCCCCCGCACCACATC
>JAPZAO010000187.1 GCA_027460615.1 Candidatus Methanoperedens sp. | reverse complement strand
ATAGCAGATATGGAAAACGAAATTATGAGAATTGCAATCACAAGAAGATGTCGTAGATGAAATTCAAAGTTTCTTACTCTGAATAGCTTGCTATCTTGGATCAAACCTAGCTTGATGCAATTTAATCTGTTTATTACTCTTTTGTAAGGCGAAGACCAACGCCCAAACGGCGTGCCGTGTTCAAGCGTCAACGCGTAGGCGGAAATATGTTCAGGGCGCAAATCAAGAATACGTTTGACGGAAGTCTGCCAGGTTTGCAGAGTCTGTTCCGGCAAGCCATAAATCAAATCGAGATTCAAATTGTCAAAGCCAGCCTTGCGTGCAGACGAAACCGCTTCGATGACATCAAAAAAATCATGGGCGCGCTCCAACATTCGCAACTCTTCGGAGTTGGCAGACTGGACTCCGAAGCTGATGCGATTGATTCCGATCTTACGCAACTCCTTCAGGTTATCGAGTGAAACTGTGCCGGGGTTAGCCTCGATCGTATTTTCGGAATTATCCAGCAGATTGAAATTTTTTCTGATGGCTTTAAAGATAGATTCAAATTGTGCAGGAGAAAGCAAAGAGGGCGTCCCACCGCCAAAGAAAATTGTGTGCGCAGAAATTTGCTCAGAAGCGTTTTGACCAACGAATTCGATCTCGTTGCACAGCGCGTCGACATACGCGGGGATGGAATCTTCCTGCCCAGCGTAAGTATTAAAATCACAATACGCGCAGCGATGAACGCAAAATGGGACGTGAAAATAAAGGCTATAAGGTTGTATCATTTGTTCCAATAATTTTGCATCAATTCATGCGACCAGCCTGGTTGATGAATGGGTTCGCGCGGAAGAAATTCCACCATTACAGGTTTGATGTCAAGCCAGGAGTTGCGATGGAGCGAGGATTACGGGATAATAATAACCGAGAGCGGCGAGGAGAAAAATTTCCAGCAGTTAAGCGGCGGTGAGAAAATGGGGGCTGCGCTTGCTCTGCGACTTGCGCTCCTCAAGATGCTTTCCAACTCGGATTTCGTGTTTCTCGATGAGCCCACGCAGAACATGGATGAGATAAGAAGGGAGAACCTCTCGGAGCAGATTATGAATATTAAGGGTTTCAAACAGATTTTCGTAATATCCCATGATGATACTTTCAATGAAAAATACGGACATGTTGTGAAAATTGAAAAAACCAATGGCGAAAGCAGGGTTGTGGGGGCGTAACCCTTTATGATTGACCTGAAAAACATCTCGTTACAGTTCGATGCCAAACTTGATTCTATAATGTCGTACGATGTTGAACGCTCTGAATTGACTATGGAGTACAGGTCAGAGCTTGAAAAATTAAAAAACATCGACCTTTCAATGAACGAGCGTCTTTCGCCGTACAGCGGCGCGAAATTCCTGGAAACCGGAAAACTCATACACCCTTTCCCTTATAACTGGAAAAACCGCCACGAAGCGATGGAGTGGGTGGATTCCGTCCTTTCAGGGGTTGCAGTGGGGGCTGTTGACGGAAGCCAGATATATTCGGACAAGAATTTTGAGATTCCTATCGCAGTAATCCAGACCTCAAGCATATTTAACAGGCATACCGAAAATAGCGATTATAAACAGGAAACAGGAGCAGCCATTATCACGCCCGAAGAGTTTGAGGCTGCGAGTGTGTATTCCTTCGGGAGTGAATATGTTGATGCGCGCCGTTTTTCAATGGAATGCGATACAATCATCCGCCTAATGAAAGAACATGAAAAGCTCTATGTTCTTCTTGACGGCGCCCTAATACTTTCCCATATAAATGTCCTTAACAGGAATATCAGGGAGATATACATCAATGCAATTGTGAAGCTGCTCTCAGCTTCCAGGGAAACACGCAATACTGTTGTCGGTTTTATTGATACAACAATGCCGCGCGATATTACTCTTATGATGCATTTTCTCTTCGGGTTAAAAAAGACAAAACTCTCGGATACGCATCTTTTTTCCCACCTTTTATGGGGAGAAAGAACTGCGGCTTTTCTCTGCGATAGGGATGACAGGCGGGGCGAGGTTTCAAACTCTGTGCTTGATAACTATGGGCTTTTTAAGAATAGTATAGCGTTTTTTTACATGAGGCTGAGCAACGGCCTTCCTTCGCGTGTTGAATTCCCCGCATGGGTGCATGAAAAAGAAGATATCGATAAGCTCGCGGATATCATTCGCGCCCAGTGTGTTATCCGGGGCAATTATCCCGATATACTTATGCGGGCGCATGACGCCGCGGTGATACGGATGAGCGAGCATGACCTTTTTTACGGGATGTTTGATAATTTCTGCAAGGTGCACGGGATTAAGATTAATAAGAGCGCCAAGCATTTCCATAAGACAATGAGAAGGTGATTCAATGGTATTAGGAGACATAATCAGGGTTGATGATGCAAATACGTATGTGGTAAAAATACCGCCGGATGCCCGAAAAGAGCGCATAGGCAGGTTCGTTAAAATTGAACATGATGAAGGAATAATTATCGGGGTCATTAAAAACATCACGCATTCGATACGCGAAGACCTGATTCCATATATTGAGCCTTCAATGCAGCCCAAGTATGCTCCTTTCAATGAGGATTTCAGGAGCAGCTATTACGTCATTCACGGGCTTGGAGTAATACGTAACGGGAGCGTGGAATACAACATAGACGCGCCGCCTGATGTAAAGAATACTATTGATATTTTAAAAACTGAAGAATTAAAGCAATTCCACATCATAAATGGCAAGCCCAGTGTCGCGTATTTTCATGCCAACAGGGATGCACTTCCACGTAACGTTCTTCTTTCCATGGTTGCCCAGGTTGAAGCAGGATTCCCTGAATGCAGCACGATGTTAAGGCTTGTTCGGAAATATATTGAGAGGGAAACATGATCGGGACTGTCAACTATTCGGACGAGGAAGGATTCACCTTCATATCGGGTGAACGGCTGCCTGCCGGCATGTTCGCATGCTATCATGAAGCTGATAAAAAAATCCTGTGCAGGGTAAAACACGGCGAGCCCCTGAATCAATATCCGCAGGAGTTCCTTCTGGATAATCAACTTGATGCTGATGAGATTTCAGGGTTTTACGGTCTTGACCCGCAGGATTTTAAATACTACACTTATTCAGCCGCAGTTGTCGGTTATTTTGATAAGGCGATGGGTGAGTTCATAAATCCGAGAACAAATCCCCCCTCTGGCGCGAAAATTGAGCGCGCGGGAGCAGACGTTCTGAAAGATATCAGTAAAGTAAAAGCTGGCGTCTCCGGCTCTGCCTTTGTAGGAAACGTTTTTGGAGAGGATACTGAAATAGTGTTATCCGTGAGGGATATTGTGAGTCAGCATGTGTCGGTTATCGCCTCTACCGGCGCGGGGAAATCGTACACTGTGGGAGTCCTTGTGGAGGAGCTTCTGAAACCTTATAACATGGCGCCAGTCCTGATTTTCGACCCACATGGCGAATACTCCACGCTGAGCGAAATACAGAACAAACCGGAGTTCATCACGCCATCGTATCGCCCCAAGGTAAAAACTGTGAAACCTGAGACTATAAAAATTCGGATAAGTGACCTTTCAGTTAGCGATTTTATCAGCATAATGGACGACGGGACAATGTCGGATAAGATGAAAACTCTCTTTCGGTCTGCGTATCGCAATCTTGAGAAAAACAGCAAGAAAAAATTCACCCGGAATGAATTGAAGCAAGAGATAGAAGCGCTGCGGGATTCCTCGAATGAGTCCACGATTGAGGGTATCATGTGGCGGTTCGGGAAACTGTACGGGTCAATATTCGACGACTTCCAGACTATTCCGCTTGCAGATTACTTCAAAATCGGGCAGCTTACTATTATGGACGTTTCAGGTATTGAAGAAGGATTCCAGCAGTTAATTGCATCAGTAATGCTTCGGCGCCTGTTCGATGCGCGGGAAGGTACGGAGAACAACAGGTACAATGAATCCCATGTGGATAAATTCCTCCCCTATCCTGTGTTCGTGGTCATTGAAGAGGCGCACAGGTTCGCGCCTCATAGCGGCGAGGCTAAGTCAAAAGGCATCTTGAAAACCATACTTTCGGAAGGAAGGAAGTTCGGTGTAGGAGTATGCCTTGTTTCCCAGCGCCCGAGTAAATTAGACGCTGATTCTCTCTCACAGTGCATGACCCAGATAACGATGCGAATTATCAACCCCACAGACCAGCAGCAGATTGCGCAGAGCATAGAGTCGGCGAGCAGGGACATGATTTCAGAGCTTCCATCGCTTGCAAAAGGCCAGGCGATAATCTCAGGCGTTGCGATTAATACGCCTACTCTGGTCAGGATAAGGAAGAGGCTAACGAGCGATACCAAGGGCAGGAGTAAGGATGCTCCGGCGATGTGGCAGGCGCAGAGGAAGTACGAGGAGAAGCATGAGGCGCTGGAAGTGAGGGCGGATGAGGAGATGGATGTGGGGGTTTGAATCAGATCTCTGCGAACTTTGCGCCTTTGCGGTTATATCCGCGCCAGTTCTGCAACATCTCACTGAATTTCCAGATGTTCCTTTGCAGCAGGCGTTGTCTCCCGTCCCTGTGGAGTCCGTTTAATAAACCCTATCTGTATAAGGTAAGGCTCGTAAACTTCCTCAATCGTCCTGACCTCTTCGCCCACTGATATTGCAATTGTCTTGACTCCCACAGGACCTCCCCCGAAATCTCCTGAAATTATAGTAAGGATACGCCTGTCAAGCTCATCCAGCCCGAGCCTGTCAATTCCAAGCATGGTTAGCGCTGCATCCGCAACATCCTGCGTGATTTTTCCCTCTGCCCTCACGAGAGCAAAATCCCATACGCGCCGAAGCAGCCTGTTAGCGATGCGGGGAGTTCCGCGGCTTCTTCTCGCAATCTCAAGCGCCCCCTCCTCAGTTGCCGGGATTTTCAGAATGGATGCGCTTCGTGATACCACTTCCACAAGTTCAGGCACTGAATACAGGTTAAGCCTTGAAATGAATCCGAACCTGTCCCTGAACGGCGAGCCAAGAAGTCCCACTCTCGTTGTGGCGCCTATGAGAGTGAAATGTTCAATCGTGAGTTTTATGGAGCGGGCGCTCGGTCCCTCACCTATCATCACATCTATTTCATAATCCTCCATCGCAGGATACAGGATTTCTTCAATAACAGAGTTCAGGCGGTGGATTTCATCGATGAAGAGAATGTCTCCTTTCTTGAGCGTCGTCAGTATTGCCGCAAGGTCTCCCGGTTTTTCAAGCACGGGGCCTGAAGTGCTTTTTATGTCCGAGCCCATCTCGTGCGCAATTATGTGGGCAAGCGTTGTCTTCCCAAGGCCGGGGGGTCCAGAAAACAGGACGTGGTCGAGCGGTTCTTCCCTTTTTTTTGAAGCTTCGATAAATATATTTAACGAATCCTTGAGCGCTTTCTGCCCGATAAATTCAGAAAGCCTTGTCGGGCGGATGGTTGTATCTTCCTTTTCTTCGTTTAGCGATACCGGCGCTATTATTCTTTCTTCCATGTTCTTTAACGTTCTTTCAATTTCAAAAGCGCTGCTTTAATCAATGCCTCAACTGTGCGTTCTTTTATATCAGACGATGCGGTTTCCACCGCTTCCTGCGCCTGGCGCTGCCCGAATCCGAGAGAAACAAGAGCGCTAACGGCGTCGTAATTAATATTGCTTGTACCAGTGAAAACAAATCCTTCCATTTTCTTTTTCATTTTGTCCCTGAGTTCAAGTATCAGTCTCTTGGCATTTTTTGTTCCAACGCCCGAAATACTGGTAAGGACTTTTTCATCCTCGCGGAAAATTGCGGACGCAAGCTCCTCAATTTTTATCTGAGACAATATGTTCATTGCGATTTGAGGACCAATTCTTGTCACGCTGATAAGGAGTTTGAACATTTCAAGCTCGCTTGGGCTTGTGAACCCGTAAAGAGTGAGCGCATCCTCCCTCACATTGAGATGGGTGTACAGCTTTACCTTTTCTTTTTTATTGCTAAGTTCTAACGCTTCCGGTTTTGTAACGTTCACCTGATAGCCTATGCCACCTACATCGATAACCACAAAATTTTCACCGCACTGCGCTATATCACCATAAATATGCGAAATCATCTATTATCTCATTATATTTAAATTAAATCTGAAATTATATAATTATTCATATCATCTATACATGCCTGTTTTAAAAGCTATATTGTCAAATCGTGTATTATTAGTTTCGTTTTTAGAGCACGATAATTCAATGAGTTAAAAGATGAAGATTAAAGTCAATCATAAAAATGCCGAAAGCTCTTCTCGTTATTAACTCAGACTGTCAACTTCTATGAAATTATATTCAACTGGTTGATAACCCTGAATCAATAACCGCAAAGTTACATTAGTATTATTAATGAAATGCGTTTTTTGATTCGAAAAGCTATAGGAGCTGCCCTCTCTTTCAAGGCTGAATGTTTGTTGTTCAAGTATCTGCACGCCATTAATAATCTGAGCTGTAATCGTCAAAGGAACATTCCGCTGGTTAAATATCTGTACCTGCAATGAATTAAGTTCATAATTTCCCGGTCCCCAATACGCAAGTTTTGCCATTCGTGCATCCACGTAGAGAGTGCCAGATGGCAATTCTCCGGGTGCAGTCAACGGTATTGTAACGGTGGGTATTGCTTGAGCCTTAACGATGACAGTGCCATTTAAGGTCTGGTTTTGTTCAAGGTAGAACGTATATGTTCCAGATTTTTTGAATATATATCGATATTGCTGGTGATAGCCCAATAATTGTGCATCAAAAAGCCTATCATTACTGACAATGGTAACAGTATCAGCATAATAATTATCCCACACGATTTCATCTCCTGCATTGATTGTTACAATACTGGGAATAAAACCTCTTTGGCTATCCAATTTCACAAGCGTCTGGTTACCTGTTGGTGTAGCCTCAGGAAATGGCGTTACCGTTACAAGTGGTGTGGCTGTTACTGTTGGGGTGGAGGTTGGTGTTGGCGTACCTTCCTGTTTCCCTGTACATCCCGAAAAAAGAATTGCCAGTCCAATGAAAGTTATAAGAATAATCGCTTTAATTTGTCCCATATCATCGCAGAGGTTAAATCACCTGTTTTAAGATAAAGTTGTCGATTTTATTCTCGTTGAAATAGAGCCGTTTACCCGGGTAGTCATTATATTTATATGACATAAAGCAATCGAAAGCCCGTCCGCCGCATCATCAGGTCTTGGTATCTCGCTTAAGTTCAACAGCCTCTTAATCATCACCTGCATCTGTTTCTTATCAGCCCGCCCCGAACCCGTTATTGCCTGCTTGACTTCGTTCGGGGTATATTCAAATACGGGTATATGATTTTGCTCTGCAGCCAGGACTATAACGCCCCTTGCTTCGCTCACGCTCATGGCGTTTGTAACATTCTTATTGAAAAAAAGTTTTTCAACCGCCACGGCTGAAGGTACGTATTTCACAAAAAGCTCGCTTACGCCGGTGTATATTTCCAGCAGGCGTTGGGGAGCTTGTTTTTCAGCCGATGTCCGAATGGCGCCATAGCTTACAGGAGTTATATTGTTTTTCTCGGTTCTTATGACCCCGAAGCCCACTGTCGCAAGCCCGGGATCAATTCCGATAACAATCATGCTGTTTTAAAAGTGCTTAACATTTAAGTGCTTTACCCATCTTGCCAAGTTCTATTTTTTTCTTTGCGCGAAAGCTTTATCTGAAATCACTTATAACATTATCATGAGAAAGGGATAGTGTAGAATGTCGTCCAATCTCAGACACGGGGTGTAAAAATATGCCAAAATTAGTAGTCGTATATCTCAGTACATCGGGTAACACAAAAGCGATGGCAGATGCTATCGTTGAGGGCGCCGTTTCAAGAAACATTGACGCTGTTGCCATGAATTTCCATGAAGCAAAAATAGAGGACTTAATATCCGCGGATGCCATCGCGCTTGGCTCCTCGACTTTCTATTACAAGATGCTGCCTCCGATGGAAAAATTTATTGACAGCCTCTCGAAAGCGAAGGCAGATGGTAAAATCGGAGCGGCTTTCGGCTCTTACGGATGGAGCGGTGAGGCGCCGGGGATGATAGCTGAAAAGATGCGGGAAATCGGGATGAAAGTGATTGACCCGGTTCTGCGTATCCAGTACCAGCCTACTGATAAAGACCTTGAAGAATGCAAGCGCCTGGGAAAAGACCTTGCCAATAAGGTGAAGAAAAGCGCAGGTTAAGCCTCAGCTTGTTTTATTTTTCTATTTTTTTCTCCTGACTTCAAGAACTTGAGGATTTGTTACTGATTTTTTTGCTGCTTTTCCGGTTTTGATACAAAACCATTTGTATCCATAGAACCATATAAAGAAATAATGTGGAGTATAATCCAGGAAAAATTCAAAAACCATCCTGCACAGGAAAAAGTCATCCGGATGCTGCTGGAAAGAGGTTTCCAGGTAAATGAGCAGGGGAGGGTTGTATCGGGAACGATTGAGATACCGCATACCCAGATAGCT
>JAPZAO010000186.1 GCA_027460615.1 Candidatus Methanoperedens sp. | reverse complement strand
GGGTCTCGGGTCGAAGCCTTGACTTCTTCGGCCAACTGCCCGAGGACCGCCGCGTAAGAGGTCTTCTTCCTGGGCGCGGGCAGGTCGGGCGGCAGGTGGGGGGCATGGTCGCGGGTGGTGTCGGCGAGCGGGAACAATTCTTCCAGGCGGGCGGAATTCCCGGCCAGGTCCCGGCCGGCGTCGGTGAGCCGCGCGAACAGAATTTGCGGAAAAACGGCGTCGGTGGGATAGGAGGTGGACAGGGTCACGGTATCGTGTTCCTCCAGGTAAAACAGGTTCTTGAACAAGGTGCGGACGTCCACCTGGATGGCCTCGGCCAGCGCCCGGAACTTGACCGGCTTCTTTTGCTCGAAGAGGAGCTCCAGCACTTTACGACTGAGTTGATTGTTGGTCATGGGAGTCCTCCTTGCGAGCCGGGCTGGGGGAAAAGCGCGGCACGAAGTCCGGCGCGCCTCCGGCCTGGTTCCCGTCCTGCCCCACCATCTGGCGGAGGTGCTCGGCCAGGCGGTTAAGCTCCAGGGTGGACGATTCAATCTCGCGCGCGCTCTGGACAAAGCTGCGCGCCACTTCATTGATCTCGGCAATGGTCGCGGCCAGGTGTTCCCCGGCCGAGGTCTGCTGCGAGGAGGAGAGCGAGATTTCTTTGGCCGCGCTCGCGGTCTCGTCGGCCAGGGCGGTCAGGTTCTGGAAGGAGCGGCCGACCTGGCCCACCACCCGGTGGCTCAGGTCCACCTGCTTGGTGCCTTCCTCGGTCACCATGATGGCGCGGTTGGTGGCCTGCTGCAAGAGCGAGATCATCTCCTGGATCTCCCGGATCGAGCTCCCGATCTGCTCGGCCAGCTCGCGCACCTCCCCGGCGATAATGCTGAAGCGCCGGCCGGCCTCCCCGGCCGCGGCCGCCTCGATCGAGGCGTTGAGCGAGATCATGTTGGTCTTTTCGGAGACCTCGCGGATCAGGTCGAGGATGGTCTCGATCTTGAGCGCGTGCTCCTGCAGGCGAAGCATCTCGTTGGCGATCTCCCGCACCCGGGAATTCAACCGGTCCATGCCGGCGACGATGGCCCCGATGTCCTCGCTGCCGTGCCGGCAGGCTTCCAGGGTCTGGCCGGCCACGCGCTCGACCGAGCGGGCGTTTTCGGAGATGAGCTTGAGGGTGGCGGCGATCTGCTCGGAAGTCGAGCTGACTTGCTGGATGCTGGCCGCCTGCTCGGTGGCGCCGGTGGCCTGATCGGTGGCGATCTCGACGATGCGGCCCGAGTTGCTCCCCAGTTGCCGGGTGGCCTCCCGCACCGCGGCCACCAATTGCTCCGACTCATTCACCTTGGCCGCCAGGCGGTCGGCCGTGCGGTTGAAATCCAGGATCAAAAGCCCGATCTCGTCGTTGGTCTCGACCGGGCAGCGGGCGTTGAGGTCGCCCTCCCGGATCGCGCGGGCCGTGGCCTGGAGGCGGCGGAGCGGGCCGGCCACGTCGCCGATGATGAGGTAGGTCAGGATCAGGGTGAAGGCGAGACAAGACAGGATGAAGGCCGCGAGGGTGCTGCCGGGATAGTTGATCAGGAGGCGGATCACGGACGGGTATCGCCGGAGCGAACTCGCGGAAGGCAGCAACTCGACCACCGCGCCGATCCCGCGGCCGTCCGGGGACGGTGCCGGCAAAAGGTAGTCCAGGGCTTGGCCCTCGACCCGGGTCAGGTGATGGTCCGGGTCCAGCACCAGGCGTTGCAACCAGCCGGTCATCCGGGCGGTCAGGGGGTGCGCTTCGGCGTCGGCCCGGCGGCCGAGCAGGTAGCGCGATTGCCGCAGGCGGGCAAGCTCGGCGGGGATCAAGTCCGGGGCGGTGACTTGGCCGGCCGCGTCCCAGGCGAACAGGCGGACGCGGAAGCCGAAGCCGGTCCGGGTGTCGAGCGCGGGCGGCTGGCCGGGCGGCTGGTCCTGGTTGGCCTGGGCTACCAGTTTTCGCGCCTCCTCCAGACCCTGGTCCAACAAGGCCCAATGCTGGAAGTAGTAAAGCTCGAAGGTCATGCTGGCCAGGACCGAGACGATCAGGTAGGTGAAACTGAAAGCCATCTTTCGCCGGAACATGATGGGCCGGGCGAGCAGGCCGGGATCGTCGCTCGGCAGGTATTCCCGGAGCAAGACCTGGACCGGCCGCAGGGTGCGCCGGACCGAGAAGAAATTGAAGACCGAGGTGAGCGAGCCGATCGAGGCGCCGGCAATGATGAAGCCCACGCTTTGGAGCGCGTCCAGGTCCGCGCGGAACCAGGCCCACAGGCCGATGCCGGCGGCGCCCAGATACCAGAGCGCGGCGGAGAAGATCGAGCAGGCGAAAGCGAAGCGAAACACGGCTTGGTGGACGGCGATGGCCTGGGGAGGCGAGGGGGGGTTGCCCTGTTTCAGGTCGTCCAGGAAACGATAGATGGGCTGGATCAAAACCAGGCCGTTCAGAAAATTGATGAGGGTCATGGGAATCCCGAATAGCACCAGGGCGATCAAGCCCTCCAGCAATTGGGCCGGGGACAGGCGCAGCGCGGACTGGATAAAAGCCAGGGCCATGACCACCCCGGCCGCGGACAAAAGGTAAGCGTTGAGGCCCAGTTTCCAGAGCAGGCCCCAGGGCGAAACCGGGGCGGTGGGGGATTGGGATTTCATGGAATACCGCAATGTTACCATCCGCTTTTTTCAAAAGCAAACCGCGGCGGGGGCTTGCGAAAGCGGGCCGGATAAGCTATATAGCTAAGGAGACCGAGTCAACACAAGGAGGATCAGGGTATGGTATCAGCTTATGTTCTGACCGAAACGGTCCCCGGTAAAAACGTGAAAAACGTGCGGGGCGACATCCTCAAGATCAAGGGCGTCAAGTCGGCCGACTACGTGACCGGCCCTTACGACGTGGTGGTCAGGATCGAGGCCAAGAACATGGCCGACATCACCGAGATCGTGGCCGTGAAAATCCAGTCGGTGAAAAGGATATAAAACCGCAGATGAACGCGGATAAACGCAGATATATTAGACCATATTTCATTGATCGGTTAAGGAGTTTGATTGATTTAATGCATATCGTTTTTCGAAATGCGAAAGATAGTTATGATTCTCAATCCTTAGTTGAAATAGAACACGGATGGCACGGATTTGACGGGTACCCACGGATATTTTATCATCCGTGCCAATCCGTGTTATCCGTGGAATCCGTGTTCCATCCCATTTTTTTCTCTTAACCGATGACGTATGAACCATATTTTATCAAGGTCGTATTCACCTTTCTTAATTATCAAAGCCCAATAGCATAAGGTATAAAGTTAATAAAATTTAATAATGATTTATGGCAATCCCTGATTATCAAAAAATAATGCTTCCATTATTGAAATTTGCAGAAGACAAAAAAGAACATTCGATAAGAGAGGCAATTGATTATATCTCTAAACTATTCAGTTTAAGTGAAGAAGAAAAAAGAATACTGTTACCCAGCGGACAACAACCAATCATTAATAATAGGACTGGATGGGCTAGAACATATCTTAAGAAAGCCAGACTTTTAGAGACTACTAAAAGGTCATTTTTTAAAATTACGGATAAGGGAGTGGAGGTTTTGAAAAAGAATCCACAAGAAATTGATAGGAAATATCTCGAACAATTCCCTGACTTTTTAGAGTTTATAACTTTAAAAAGGAGTGAGATAGAAAATCCAGACTTAGAGAAGGAACAGCAACTTAATCAACAGACACCCGAAGAAATATTGGGACAGGCATATGAGGAGATTAAACATGATCTGGCTCAAGAATTATTAACTTCGGTTAAAACTACCTCGCCCTACTTTTTTGAGAAACTTGTGATAGATTTATTATTAAAAATGGGATATGGAGGTTATCTCCCAGAAGCTGGAGAAATTACAGGAAAAAGTGGAGATGGAGGCATAGATGGGAAAATTAAAGAAGATAAATTAGGATTGGATGTCATTTATATTCAAGCTAAGAGATGGGACGGAACAGTAGGTAGACCTGAGATACACAAATTTGCGGGAGCATTATTAGGGCAAAGGGCAAAAAAGGGAATTTTCATTACAACCTCCAATTTTTCCAAAGATGCCAGAGATTATGCTGAAAGTATAGATGCCAAAATTAGGTTGATTGATGGAAATGAACTTGCTGACCTTATGATTGATTATGATATTGGTGTCTCAAAAGTGGAAACATTCGAACTTAAAAAAATCGACACAGATTATTTTATTGAGGACTAACACAGTCGAAACAATGACCGCCATCCAATCAGCAGCCAGAGAGATTATCGAACAACTCCTGCGAAAAGATATAACAGATGAAAAAGGATTGAACGCAGCCAAAAAAGCGGCAAGCATCCGCTACAAACTTTCATCCCTTATGGGCAATTCCCAGATACTTGCGGCTGCAAGGGACGAAGATGAAAAAGAACGCGTTCTTGAACTCCTCCAGTTAAAACCGGTCAGGACGATATCAGGCGTGGCTGTTATAGCTGCCATGACTTCCCCGGCGCCATGTCCTCATGGTCTTTGCGTCCCGTGCCCCGGCGGCATTGAATCGAAATTCCATTCGCCGCAGAGCTATATGGGAGCAGAACCCGCGGCCCTGCGGGCATTTGAGAATAATTTTGACCCGTATTTGCAGGTCTCATCCAGGTTAAAACAGCTTTCGCAGATAGGTCACCCCATAGAAAAGGCAGAACTCATAATAATGGGCGGGACATATACATCCCGTTCGCTATGTTACCAGGAATGGTTCGCGAAACGCTGTATCGAGGCGATGAATGATTTTTACGGCACAGAATGGCGAAAAGGCAGGGATTATGTTTCAATAGAAGAAGTCCAATCCGCAAACGAGAGCGCCGGAATCAGGAATGTGGGGATAACAATAGAAACAAGACCCGACTGGACAAAAAAAGAGCATATTGATACCATTCTTGAGCTTGGCGCGACGAAGGTGGAGATAGGGGTACAGAGCACATACGATTTCATACTTGCAGGCATACAGCGCGGTCATACCGTGGCGGAGAGCGCGGCTGCGAATATGAGGCTTCGCGACAGCGGAATGAAAGTCGGGTTTCATATGATGCCCGGGCTGCCTGGGGCTTCCGTGGATTCGGATTTTCGCATGTTCAGGACATTATTTGAGGATGAGCGATTCAAGCCGGATTATCTCAAGATATACCCTACACTGGTAACCGAAGGAACGCGGCTTCACGGAATGTGGGAACTGGGGAATTATGCGCCGCTTGAGGTTTTGGATGCAGTGGAATTGCTTGCAAAAATCAAATCCATTTTACCGAAGTGGGTTCGCTTGCAGAGGATACAGCGCGACATACCTGCGTACCAGGTGCTTGCCGGGATAAGGAAGAGCAATATAAGGCAGCTGGCAAAGGAGAGGCTCCGGGAAATGGGGGGGAAGTGCAACTGTATAAGGTGCAGGGAGGTGGGGCACAGGATGCTTGAAGGCGCAAAACCAGAGAACATCGAACTGACCGTGGAGGAATATGCAGCGTGCGGTGGAAAAGAGCATTTCATTTCATTCGAGGATACAGGAAAGGAGGTATTGGTCGGGTTCTTAAGACTTCGCTTCCCATGCGCGCCCCATCGGCAGGAGCTTCTCGGTGCGGCGCTGGTGCGCGAGCTTCATGTTTACGGCTCGATGGTCCCGCCTGGTGAAAGCGCGGGCAAGGCGCAGTGGCAGCATCGCGGGTACGGGGAGGAGCTTCTGGCGCATGCGGAAGAGACTGCACACGCTGCAGGATATGACAGGATTGCGGTGACCAGTGGCATCGGTGTCCGGGATTATTACAGGAAGTTCGGATACGGGCGCGAGGGTCCGTATATGACGAAGAAATTATAGAATAAACCGCGCGGAAACGCAAAGACCGATATTAACGCAACCTTTGCGCTCTTTGCGAACTTTGCGGTGAAATTTTACGGTTCCACCTTGACCGCAGGCTTATCCTCAATAAAAACCGACTCGACTGGCAATCTTTCGCACAATCTTTTCATAGCAGGCGCTTCTGTGGCATAATGTGTCGCATCAAACAGGCATAGCTCCCCCGCATAACGGAGCGCATCATGACGAAGTTCTCCGGATACAAGCGCCTCGGCGCCGTGTTCAAGGGCGATGTCGATGTATTCCCTGCGGAACCCGCTCCCACCTACGACCATGACCTTTCTTATTTCCCGGTTTCCAGTGTATTGCACATGTGTATTTAGCTTTTTTGCAATGAACGATGCAAATTCCGGCGCGCTGAATGTCTCTATTTCGCCAATCCTTCCCAGCGCAAGCTGTGTAATGTTGTTTAATCCAAGTAATTCAGCAAGCACATCGTTCACGCCGCCTTCTGCTTTGTCATAGTTGGTGTGCATTGTATAGATGGAAATATCGCTGTTGATAGCAATTTTCAAAGTATCGGATAATCTTTTTGAAATAATGTTTACAGGGTCGAAAATCAGCGTGTGATGCGTGATAAGCAGGTTTGCGCCGAGGCGCGCCGCCTCTTTGAGAACGTAGTCGGTCGGGTCAAGCGCCACTGCGATTTTCCGGATGTCAGCGGCGCGGTCAAGAACCAGTCCGATTCTGCCTGTGTCGAAGTCTTCTGCAAGGGCTGGAGGTGCTATGGATTCGAGGATGGGGATGAGTTCGCGGAGGTTCATGTGTGTTGTTTGTTGTCGGCGGAATTATTTAAGGTTTGGTTTTTTTATAAGTATAATCTCTTTTCATCGATATGTGAAAAAAACGAGCCGTGATTATAGGAATTAGTTGACGCCGAGGTAGGGATTTGAAAAATTTGTATAACGCCCGTACACTGTCTGAAATTTTCTGTTTTTGTTCTTGACCTGCAGGTTCGCTGCTGTCGATATTTGAAAAAGGCATCTTTGGTAGTTTGATTCAATTCTTTATCCGGTGCGCAATTTATTTCTAACATGCCAATTTCTAATTAATATCAACAAGATATTTATAATCTTGCCAAATTTGTTCTCAAAAAAGGGCTGCACTTTCACTACTGCTTACCTTAAGAATATATACAAGTGTTTTAATTAATATTAATTTGAGTGCGTGCGTATACCTGGAGGAAGAACATGCGGCTGAAACGGAACCGCATAGCATCAGCAGGCACACGCCAAGGTGGACGCTATAACGTCCCCGCCGTACTCTAAAATACAATATGTTTGTGGATGGATAAAAACTTTGGTAAAACGGAATGGAAATAGAGGAAGAAAGATAGCATGAAATTAAAACGAGATGTAGAAAAAAAAGTTGTATGCGTAACACCAGATGACCATCAGTTTATAGAAGAACTCTACGGAAAAATCACCGAGCAATACAAAGTGCAGGCAGTGTTAGCCGGGGTAAGACCCACAATCGGGAAAAAAGGAAATGGACCTAAGGTCAGGCATGTCATAAATTTTCTGCGTGAGCATTCCGCCTTTGGCGATATAGAAATACGGAATTTTGCTGCACGGTTTGTTAAATAAAAAAGGAGATGGATATGCAAAATATTTCATCGTCCACGCTCTTTTTTCATTCAAGAAGTTCGCATTAAGAGATGGACGTGAACTACATCACGCTAAAGCTGTGAAGCTTCCTGATTCATAGACCGAACTTGCTTTAACGTATTGGATACTGTTGAGGTATTCTAGGGACTTTAAAGTAGAAGATTCGATATCAGTTCAGCCGTGAGTATGCTGCTGTATCGTATGCACTTTTACCCTATGCTTTTGTGCAGGACTATTCCGATACCAATGTGGGTACAACACGATGACTCGGATTCCGAGGTTTGCACGCAGGCGAGTCGAATAATTTGAAATATCTATATAGAAATCCTTATATCAATCAATAATCATGTCAGTTATGTGACCCTCTTTGGCTAGCATATTAATTATTGGATGGTTAATTGCAGGAGTTCTCTTGTCAATTTTTTCTGGTTTCTTGTACTACAATGAGATCATTACTCAGGAGTCGTTTCTTGCAATTCTTTTACTGGGGATTGCAATTCTAATATTATTTATGAGTTCCGGGAAAAGGAAAGAAAAAGAGATTAAAAATAATAAAGCTTTATCAGATCGCTTTTTTCAATTGATGGTTTTAAGCATAATTATTTTTATGATTGGATTGTTTGGTTATTTGCTCACGTTGCTTGAGATGTATGATTTAGATTCACAACCAGATTTTCTTTTTTTGCTTATTATTGGGCTGATGAGCACGTTAGGTAGTTTTTTTTCAAAAAGACATTTGGACAGTGAAAACTACCGAGCAAACGATGCAAGACAAGAAATATTGAAGAATGATATTAAAGATAATCTTCAAAACATTGAAAACGAACTTTCCGAAATTTCAAAAAGTCTGGATGAAAAAAAAGAAGAGTCCGATAAAAAAATAAAAGAGTATTGTGATGAAAAATTTTGCTGGGACGATGTTCCAGGAAGCCCTCAAGAAATAGAAAAGCTCAAAGAATTTCTGAAGTGGACCTATAATATTCATTCATTACAAACTGCAATAATAGTAAAAACTGGAAAAGATACAATAAAAGTTACGATTGATGATGATGAAAAACTTTTTTTACGAATTAAAAATAATGAAGTTATTTTACAAAAAGAAAATAAAAAAGACGGTAATAAAGAATTGATTCCTAAATTGATAGCGATCAAGGATAACAAGGATAACGATAAACTAAAAATATATATAAAAAAAATTGATATTTTGGAGTGAATATTTAATGCCAGAGGTAAACCAGATAATAATTGGTCTTGGAGAAGTTGGGTGCAAAATGGTTAATAGTTTTGCTAAATATCTTGATTCACATGGAGGTATAGACGGAAAAAAAGCCTTCCTTTTTTTAGATAGTAATAAAAACGATCTTGATGAATTATGGAGTAAAATAAAACAGCCCAATGTAATAAAGGAAGATTTCTTTCTTGAAAAACCTCCGGATGCTTACTTCACGGATCATGCTTGGATAACACAGAATACAGCTCAAACTTTGTTTCTAAATGGTGTAGGAACGCGCCGAGCCGTTAGCAAAGCTTATTATGATTTTTATAAAACGAGTATTGAAAATAAACTAATAAATATTGTAAACGAATTACGACAAAGAAATCCTGACATTAACCAATTTTTGATTGTCATATTCTGTGCTTTAGGGGGAGGGACAGGTTCGGGTTTAATTCCTGATTTATCACTTGATATAAAAAGATGGATGAGAAATAACTTCCCCGGCACAATAATATTTGGCTTTGGAATACTTCCGTCCAGAGATGATACGGATGAGAGCAAAATAAATGCCATGGCCGCATTAAAAGAGTTGAATTTTCTTTTATCGATAGATAATGAAAGAAATGGATACTTTAATCCATTTCATTTGTTAACCCTTGCATCTAGAGATGATAGAAATGGACAATTACAAGATCATACATTGGAAGAAACAATAATCAAATTTCTTTCAGATCTTGTTAGGATGGGAGGAGATCTTAATGTTCAAGGAAATGATGCAGACCATCAAAATAAGTGGTTCGATTTTAATGATTTGGTTTATTTTCTGAGCCGTAATACCAATTCATTTTCAACAATAGGTTACAAATCAACAGAGTTCCCTAAAAAGAAAATAGACGATTATTATAAGATGGAGACGAATATTCAAGTGATTGAAAACTTTTTAAAAGATCTGTTGATTAATAAGGGCAAGATAAATGAACTTCAGGAAGCTCTGAAAAAAAATGACTATTCGAATATTAAAATACATGAAGACATTGAAGCTTTAAACGAAAAGTTATCTGTTGTTAAGAAGAGTATGGGAGATTTGAAGAATTCTAATGATGTGAACAACAATAACACTCTGGCAAAATCGCTTAAAGAACAAATCGAACGTTTAAAAAGCAAGTTAGAAGAGCACGTGAAGCAGATGAAGGTATTAGTTGATATATATAACGAAAGTAATACATATGTACAAACACTTCATAAAGAAATATTAAAACCTGAGTGTAAAGATCATAGAGAAATTATTACACTAAGTAACCATGAAATACAATTATTGAAGGACAAAGGATTACCTGTTTCTTTTCAACAAGCCATGGGCGATAAATTTCTGAATAGACCAGAGGTTATCTTTGACGCCGTACAAAGACCATTTGTAAATCTAAATGATCTCACCAGAATTCTTCTTGATTATAATTATTCACCTGGAGCACCAGATCAAGATGTTCGGGCGGAACTGTCAAAGCGGGATTTTATAACTAAACAAAAGATGAAATGTGCACTTTCTATACTTTGTACGGCAGAGGATAATATAGGCAATATAAATCAACTCAATTTTGCTAATGCTCGAGTCAATTTGACAAGAGATATTGCTGAAAAAGCTCAAATGTTTCCTTATAAAAATGGAGAAGAATTTAAAGTCGATTTATATAATTTATGGATAGGATTGCATCCATGGGCTCTCAGAAACATAGATACTCTAGAACAAGAATATAACAAAAATCACTCCATATTATCTATGCATCACTCTTTGTTCTTAGGGGATTCTAACGCATTCGAAAATTTAACAGGTA
Source organism: Candidatus Methanoperedens sp. (assembly GCA_027460615.1). GTDB lineage: Archaea > Halobacteriota > Methanosarcinia > Methanosarcinales > Methanoperedenaceae > Methanoperedens. The sequence continues at coordinate 28,033 of JAPZAO010000186.1, read as the reverse complement.
TATCAATAGGAAATACAGATCAGGAAGGCACTGAAACAGTGATTTCTTTCTGGGAGAATTATAATTGTGAGGATCCATTTTTAAAAATTCCAATAACTCTTGCTGAGATTGATCAAGAAGTGTGTAAAATAATGGGATTCATAGAAGAAAAAGAGAGTGAAAAAATCATTACTGAGTTAAAGGGAGTATTATCTACATTAAATCAATATAAAAAAAATCTAGAGGAAGAAAAGAAAAATATTTTAGCTTGGATAAACCAGCCTTTCAGGGGGAATATAGTTGCAAGAATGGAGGGTGATTTATTGTTTAACTGGAATGATATCCCGGGAAACGATAACATAAAACTCATATCCTTTCTAAATAAGTGTTATGGTTTAGCTCGGAAATCAATTAATATTAGGAAAATCGATGATAAAACTATAGTAGCAACTGATGATAGTAAAAAGTCTATTTCGCTACAGCTTAATAATAACAATACAAAGGTTGACCTAAGAATAGATGACAAAAAAACTGATAAACTTATTGCGAAGACTGAAGGAAATAATTTAAACATATACCAGAATAATATTAGACAATTTATTAAAGATGTTTCTTCTAATATTGAAAAACTAATAAATAATGACGTTTTTCAGAAAGACAGTAATAAACAAACAAAAGATATTCTTGTGTTCAATAAATTGAAAGATATATTGCATCTGATAAAAGGAGATTTGGATAATTTAGAAAATAGTTTGTGATTATATAAACACATATAAAATATGTATGCGTATGCATAATTAATGGTAATATCTTATAATTAATAGGAGAAATTATGTTAAATAAAATAGAATTATGGGAAAAAAAGTATGATAATTATATTATTATATTATACTGTGCATTACTTATATTAATTTCTTTTGGCCTAAAGAATTTGTTTACTGACTCACGAGATTTTGGATATATGAGTACAAGTGCATTTTATATGGTTATTAAGAAATTATGGTTAAGTTTTCTTACTTTTTGTTTTGGTCTGTTTTACGGCATCGCTATAATTGCTGGGTATTATGATTGGACAAGGCGGAAACAGAGTTATATGATCCTTTTTGCTTCTTTAATTATCGTTGTTGCATATACTTATATAGTTATTCTTCGCCCTTTAATGTTCTTCAGTGGATTAATCGCAGGTGCTTTTATTAGCCATATAACCAGAAGAAAAGAAAAAGATTACATCAATTGCAAAACATCTCTGATGATTCTTGCAATTGTTTCCAGTGCTATTGTGTGGCTCACTCTTTTAAACTATATTGCAGGTAGGTCGGAAGTTAATGCTTCCATAATTTACATTTTGCTTGCATTGTTATTTAGTGTGGTTATTTATATGTTTGCCGTATATGCAGAAAGTGAGTGTAAATTATTCATTGTTGGACCTAGAAAATCTGGGAAAACAGTATTTACTGCTGCACTTTATGAAGAAGCAAGAAAGAAAAAAAGGGTTATTGGTAATCCTAACAAGAATCTTTCTGGTATTTATACAGAATTGCATGGAAAATGGCCAGATGCAACTAAGGTAGAGAACCAAGTCGGTCTCAAATATATACATGGGAGGATTTTTACAAAGGAGGTTGATATGGATATTGATTATGCAGGAGACATATTAGACACAAATATCAAAGATATTATAAATGTTCTCAATGGCAACAACCTAATTAATATTGATAATAAGCCCATAGTACAAATTAGATTAGTTGCTGACGGAATAAAGAATGCAAGCAGGTTGATATTTCTGATCGACCCTGATAAGTATTTGTTTAGTTGGGATGAAATTCCAGGAAACGATAACATAAGACTCAAAGACGTTCTAAGTGAGAAGTATGGTTTAGATTTAGGAAATACTAAAATTAATAAAAGCAATGACAAAACTATAAATGTATCTGATAATGAGAAATCTGTTTCGCTAAATCTTAACAATAATAAGGTTGATGTTTACTTAAAAAACATTGATGGAAAAATTGATAAAATTGGCGAACTAACTGTGAAATTTCCGTATATATTCAGTGATAATTATATTGTTGATATTTATAAAGAATTATTGGACGTATTGGAACAAAACGGACAAAAAAAACCATACTATTTTGTCGTGACCAAATGCGATAAGTTGAGTGAATGTGGCAATTCTAGGGAAAACTATGAAAAATTTAAAGAATGTGTACTCAACGAAATTAGAAAGGATCCAGATTTTAAAACTATAGAAAGAGAGTCTAAAGGCATACTTCCAGTTATGGTTTTGGAAAAAAATAATGCTCCTGAAAGGAACGAAACTGGATTTATCATTTTTGGATATGATGCGGTGCTGGATGAGGTTGGTAAGTGATAGATGAGTCTTTAATAATAATTGATAGTACTGGTTCTCTTTTGTCTCGTTTGAATAGTAAAGAAAAGACAACATTGAAAGAAATGGGTTACAGACTGGATGAATCTGGAATAAAAATAGAAATGCAGCAATTACCAGATCTTGCAATCTATAAATCTAAAGATGACACAAAGATAATTCATCATGCATATTATGATTCAGAAAAACCGCATTTGTTTAGCTGGGATGATGTTCCAGGAAACGATAGTGGGAGACTCAAAGAATTCCTAATACAAAAATTCGGTACTGGTTTGGTAAAAACTGCAAAAATTGACAAAATCGATAACGGTAAGACCATTGTAGTATCTGTTGGAAAAAATTATATTTCACTAAGACTTAACGATGAAAAATCCGAAGTAAACCTAGAAATCGATGATGGTAGGACTGATGAATTAATAGCGAAGAAAGAAAATAGTAAGCTAAATATATACAAAAAACCAGGTGAAATATCGAAAAAAAGATATGATAGATGCTATTTTTTATACAAAGTTCATGAAAATAATGCAAAATCTGATCTGTCAACAACGTTGAAAAGATTTTATAATAAAGCAGATGAAGATATAAAAGAATATAATAAAAAAATAATACACGATATAGATGCTGTATTTAACTTCATTAACGAACCTAATACTGAACTTAGAACTGATGTCTCATCTTTATTAGAGAAAGTAAAAATGTGTTTGGATGGAAATCAATCAATAAAGCTTGCGGCCAAGAGCATAGAGATAGCCCTGCTTTTTTTGAATAGATTACATTATAATTATAATTACAATTTTAATTATAACTTCATAATATACAATTCAGATAATCCCAATTTAAAAGGAAATATAAATGTTATAATTGACGAGAAAGTCGACGGAATAGAACTTTCTCCTACTAAAGAAGATATTGTGCATATGTTAAAAGAAATCAAAGATGATATTAGGCAAAAAGACAGAATGAGCGCTAAGAAAAAAATTGAATCGTTATTAAACATGGCTGGCGGCTGATATGCCAGCTTTCGGCTTCGCCAAGGCATACATTTTGGTATAAGGGGTAAGTGGAAAGCGTCTATAAATCCCTCACGAGGCGAAAGCCGAGATCATCGAAGCGAAAGATAACGTCTTCGTCTTGGCGAGACGCAGAGCGAAAAGCACCCCAGCTATTGTCCCGAGAATGACCATATCCTGAAAAGTAGAAATACTTATTGCCCCGGAGTACCCGACGAGAGCCATATACTTCCCACGCACTGCCATTAGTGGGCGCGCCGTTATAATTATCATGCCATTTATCCTGCACCCACTCCCCGACATTGCCGTGCATGTCGTACAACCCCCATGGATTGGGCTTTTTCTGGCCTACTTCATGGGTTTCAGAGCCTGAGTTACCCCAGTACCATGCATACTCTCCGAGCTTTGATTCATCATCGCCAAAGGAATACTTCGTTGTTGTGCCAGCACGAGCAGCATATTCCCATTCTGCTTCAGAGGGAAGGCTGTACTTGTTTGTACCTTCTTTCTCGTTAAGCTTTTTGATGAAAGTCTGAACATCATTCCAATCTACATTTCCAACAGGCAGATTGTCGCCTTTGAAAGCAGAAGGATTGGTATCCATAACCTCGCGCCACTGCTTTTGAGTAACCTCATATTTGCCCATATAGAAAGTTTTTGAGATTATTACACGATGCACTGGGCCTTCGTTATCGTACCTGCCTGCTTCATTCGATGGCGAACCCATATCAAACTCGCCCGCAGGTATCAAAACGAACTCCATGCCGATGGAGTTGGCGAAAGTTTTTTGTGGGGTTGGTGTGGTTATGGGTGTTGGGGGAACAGTTTTAGTAACATTGGGAACTTTTACAGCGATGTTCTGGATGCTCGGTGCGGTACTCATGTATTTGTAATATAAGCCGAATCTATAACTTCCTGTTGTGTTGAAAGTGTATTTTGCCTTTCCAAGATCCGGGAGGGTTATATTGGAAATCTTTTTGTTCATCTCGACTATCGTATACACGGTCTCGTCTGGGTTGTCCCACACTACCTGGTCGCCGGCGTTTATCTGGAGATTCGTAACTGGAAACTTTCCATTTAGTACCCTTCCCCAAACAACCTTTCCTGTGGGTGTGGCTACAGTCACAGGTTCTGGCGTAGGTGTCGGCGTAGGAGCAGGTGTGGGGGTTGGAGTCGGCGGTGGGGTGGGTACCGGAGTAGGCGTGAATTCTCTGGGTGTGCCTGATAGGAGTGTTATCGGTAGCACCTTTGTATCTGCATACTGCCCGTTGACAAATAGAGTGGTCGTGACCTCATAAGTACCGGCGAGGCTTCTGCCATTTCTTTCCTTCTCGGTGCGGAAAACTGCGCTAATGCGATTATTTTTTCCCGGCTCAATCGGCGTATCAAAGCCCATTGTAAAAGTCCCTGTTTTCTTTTCATAGCTCATGGTTTTTAAATACAGGTTTGCAAGGAAATCATCAAGCGTCAATACTTTGGCTTTTATTTCAACGGTTTCATTGGTGATTTTTTCTAAGCCTGTATTTCCCACCACAAATTCTGCTAAAACTTTTTCTCCGGCTACAACATTATCCCTGTCAAATTTCACTTTTACGATTGCTGCATCAAGGTTAGGATTTGTGCCCGCATGTTTTTGCGTTTCGGTCGAAACATGATCTGCCGTCGATGTAATTATAGGTGTCTCGGAAAAAGTTTGAGTGATCGGCGCAAACATCCAGTATCCCAACAACAGCGCACCCAGCACTACAGCCACAACAAAGAAATAACCCTTATACGAGGTACCATAGGATTCTTTATGTGATAGATATTTATTTATCTCAATTAATTTAGCCCTTAGTTCATTATTATCGAGTTTCTTGGTTTTTACAAGGACAATTAGTTCATCAATTCGTTGAATAATGAGTTTTTCATCCTTTTTTCTGTCAGAGTAAACAACAGCTAGAAAGATGAGAAAAATCGCCAACACAGTAATTATAGTACCAATTATCGATGGTGATATCGGTAGTGATGTTGATGGTGATTTTAATGGTAATAGTGATGGCGATATTGACGGCAAAATACTTCCAATGACGCCCCCCGTGCTTGTTACAATAATCGTTCCCTTCATTGATGTATGAATATTGCAACTATACTCATAAGTTCCTGGTGTGTTGAATGTGTAAGAGAAAGGTCGATATTGTTCAAGTGGAGGAGAACTCCAGACTCCTTCGTTGCTGACAATAGTATGTGAAATTGGATCATTATTTATCCAGGTTACAGTAGTGCCTACTGGGATTGTTTTTGTTCCAGGCTTGAAATTGTCATCTATTTCTATAGTAGGTGGCTCACCGTTTGTTACTATTTCTGAATACTGGCGGTAACGCTGGTAATAAACTCCTTTACCATTTGAAGAAATCTTATACTCTACCGGGTTTACGAAGTATATCTCAACATCTCCAATTACCGTGTCAGTGTAACGAACTACCTTAGCTCCAAAACCACTGCTTTTATATGTGTAACCGCTACCATAGTCAACCTGTATCCTAGTGTACGGCCAATATCGCGTAATTCCACTACTTTTAGGAGTTGCTCTTAATTGAACTGAACCAGTGTAGGTATTATCTGGAACACTATTTTCAAACTTCCATTCCACTTCGTTCGAACTTGTCTTATCTATATATTCGGCATTGGTGGCAGTATTTTTTAGAAGTTGTGAATAAATCTCATCCGTATCTTCTGCGTAAGTTGAAACATCAAGAGATCGCAGGTTTTGAGATGGAGTTACCGAGAAATAAACATTGATCCTATCTTCTCCACTCAACATGTCCTTGGAAACTGACCTCGTTGATGAAAATGGAATATCGCGCCTGTATGGATTGGAAGCATGTATTCCCAGTTCAAACTCTGATGCAGGTGCTTCAGCAAGTCCCTGCCACTCTATGCGGTTTGGAAAAACGGAAATAGTCCCTCTTCCCTTAGTTTTGCCATCAATTTGATAGTACGTCCTGTTAATGTCGATTGTTGTGGTATTGTAGATTACAATCTTTGAAACCTGGAAATTACCAGATGTTGGTCTTATATCCAGTCTCATCCTGTAAATAAGATCTGTCGGGCCTGATGAGAAAACGCCGTTTGAAACAAATTGCTGTTCCATGTAGTCTTGGTCGCTTATTATCGATACTGAAGATGCTATTGCCATAACTGCCGGTATCGAGATAGGTGCACCCTTAAGTTGAACTCGTGGATTTGGGCCATTCCCTGAAAGTAACCATCCTTCATTAGATGCACGGGGGGTTGAAATTGCTACTTGGATTTCGTATGTACCAGAGGAAATTTCTTGATTCTCCCACTTCCAATTAACATCAAAATTAAATTCGTTACTTGGTGGAATCCACCAATATTTATAATCATTATAACCTTTAAACTCTTTAATAACCTGATTAGTTTCAGTAAGCTGCCACTCGGCTATGGATTTAGTCGGGCGATCATTTTCTATTTTCCAAAGTATTAAAACAGGAGCCCCATAAATTTTTTCGCTGCCAATTAATTTAATTCTAGCCTTTATATTCAAAGTATCCCCAAAAGATAGACTCTCTTTGTTGCGATTTACCCCCCCATCTACTTCTACATTTGGTGATGGTAAAGCTGTTGGGATTAGCTGGGGCGTCTGCCCCATATACGGAGCCATCAGCGGATATCTGTCCTGCGTCTTGGGGTTGCCGCTTACATTGTAAGGTGTGTCGCCGATGCCATCGTTGTTGGCATCAGTGCCTGTATAGTCACTCCAGTAATTACCTATATTGATGCCGTTATCCCATTGATTAGTGCCGTGATCGTTGGCATTGTTGAGGTTATTCTGATAAAGGATATTGTAATTGGAAGACTCATCTATCACGATTTCGTCGTTGCCCACATAATTGCCTGTAATGACGTTGTTATTGGAATACCACAAATAGATGCCATTAGCCATGTTATTTGAGACTGTATTGCCACTCACCATGTTATTCTTGGAATAGTGCAAATAGATGCCTAAGTAGTTGTTTATAGCTGTATTGTCACTCACTATGTTGTTGATGGAATCCATCACGCGGATACCCTCTTCGCTGTTCGAAGCCGTATTATTTCTGACTATATTGTTGTCTGATGCCACCCTGATTCCCGCATCACCCCGTACGTTCTTCAGTTTGACACCTTCGACACCTCTTTCCTGTGCGGATTTAAATTCTTTTGCAAGCTCACGCAGGTTGCCAGCATTTACAGCCACAAATCCTTCAAGCGTGATATTTCCAGCTCTCAAAGTTATAGCATAGCCATTCCCACCTGCGTCTACCACAGGCTTTCCACCGCCTTTATCAATACCACGCAACACCAATTTTTTGTTCACATTGACATTCTCATAATATGTGCCGCTGTAAACAAGAACGGTATCCCCATCTCTCGCTGCATTAATTGCATCCTGAATTCGCTTATAATCAGCGCCGCCGCTGTCGTCCACGGTAAGCGTTGCAGCACTTGCACCTCCTATAAGGAAAAATATTACCAATATGATTATTGCTCTGAGAATGCGCCTTCTGTAAATATTATTATTCGATACCATTTTTACCTGTCGTTTCAAGATGCTATATCAACCACAATTAAGATTATCAATCCAAGGTAATTGAGCTTGAATTGTTACTAAACCAATTGATCTAACTCTTGAGATATTTCAATCAAGTCTTGCCTGAGTTTATTTTTATTTAAATATAGGTTATTATCTAATTCATTAATAAGCCTATCAATTCGTTGAATTAGTTTTTCATCCTTTCTTCGCTAAGGCATATGTTTTGTTTGTAGTAGAGGGACAAAACGGAAAGTAGCTACATAACCCTCAGGAGGCGAAAGCCAACGTAGCGATTGCGGTCGCCGGGGTAGTTGGCGCTGCGAGCCGCCGACCGGCAGTTCCCGGAGCCGCAACCCCAGCCGCCGCTCCGAATGACACGGGCGGGGACATCATTTTCTTCCCATGCACTGCCGTCTGTGGGTGCGCCGTCGTAGCTATCATAATAAAGATCCCGCACCCATTCCCCGACATTGCCGTGCATGTCGTATAAACCCCATGGATTGGGCTTTTTCTGACCTACTTCATGGTGGGTTTCGCTGCTTGGGGGAGCCTCGTACCATGCATAATCGCCGAGATTTGATTCATCATCGCCGAAGGAATATCTTGTAGTGGTTCCTGCTCGCGCCGCATATTCCCATTCCGCCTCTGAAGGAAGGCGGTACTTGTTCGTGCCTTCTTTCTCATTGAGCTTTCTGATGAATTCCTGGGCATCATTCCATGATACCTCTTCAACAGGTAAGTTATCGCCCTTGAAATTAGAGGGATTATTTCCCATGACCTCGCGCCACTGCTTCTGAGTGACCTCATATTTGTCCATGTAGAAAGCATTTGCTATCTTTACGTGATGTATGGGCCCTTCAGCAAAAGTTTCCACCCTCGCATTTTTTCCAAAGCCCAGCACGCTTTCATTAGAACCCATGTCAAACTCGCCCGCAGATATCTGCACGAATTCCATGCCGATAGAGTTGGTGATGGTTTTTTGGTCTGTTATCGATGTTATCATGGGTGCAGGGGAAACTCTTACAGTGATATTCTGGATACGTGGACCTGTTTTCATAAGGGGATAATATAGCCCGAATCTGTAGTTGCCAGTGGTATTGAATACGTAAGTTAACCTTCCATATGGTCTCAAAGTCATGTTCGGCAACTTTTGGTCCATTTCCACTATCGTGTACGAAGTGTATTCGTCAAAATTGTTCCATGATATCGCATCGCCCGTATATATTTGTAGATTTGAAACCGAAAACTCTCTATAATCTACCCTGCCATAAACAATTTTTCCAGTCGGTGTAGCAACAACCGCATGTTCAGGTGTGGGAGTTTCAGTAATAGCTGCAGTGGGTGTCGGGGAAACTGTTGGAGTAATCTTGGGGGTCTGAATAATGGTTGTATCTACCGCCCATGTATAGCGAAGCTGAACCATATCACTTGTCGCACCAGCATACACATCGGCGATGTATGTTACAAACAGCGGCACATCAGACTCACCCCCGATACTCTTCTCGACATAAGTGTACACGCTGCCCATACCCCTTACCCTATCGTCTTTCTTGACACCTTTATAATTGAGAACAAGCCATACCTGTCTTGGGGATGCTTTCGCATCAATTGCCTGAGCAGTTAATGTCCAGCCGCCACCTACATCCCAAGTTTCGCCAACCGTAAGGACTTTATTCTCGATGTTTTTTTGCTCAAGTATCAGTTTTACCAATTTGTTTGTCTTTCCTTTCAGAGCTACATATTTATCTCCCTGCCAATCTACAACATAATAATAACCATTTTCGAATATTTCCAGACCTGCTTCATTAACAGCGGATGCATCACCATTGAATACATCTTCTACTACTTTCAATCTTACAGGTGTGGCAGTTGTAGTTGTTGTTGGAGTGACCGTAGGAGTCTGTGTTATATTTGGAGTTGCTTTAATTGTTAGAGCTGGCGTGTTGATTGATTTCATGTTTATAGGCGCTTCAGCCTCCGGTGCCAGCGTCAGGTATCCCAGCAGCAGTAGCACGCTCAGCACAAGCGCAACAGCAAAGAAATAACCCTTATATGAGGTACCATAGGATTCTTTATGTGATAGCTCTTTATTTATCTCAATTAATTTATCCCTTAGTTCATTATTATCGAATTTTTTCGTTTTTACACCGACAATTAGTTCATCAATTCGTTGAATAATGAGTTTTTCATCCTTTATTCTGTTAGAGTAAACAACAGCTAGAAAGATGAGAAAAATTGCCAACACCGTAATTATTGTACCAATTATTGCTGAATAAGAACTCAAACCTTGAGAAACAGATGTTGGTATAGGTATCCAACTATATGCACCCTTAAGTTGAACTCGTGGATTTGGGCTATCCCCTGAAAGTAACCATCCTTCAGGAGAATTAGGTACACGGAGGGTTGAAATTGCTACTTGGATTTGGTATGTACCAGAGGAAATTTCTGGATTCTCCCACTTCCAATTAACATCAAAATTAAATTCGTTACTTGGTGGAATCCACCAATATTTATAATCTTCATAATCTTTAAACTCTTTAATAACCTGATTAGTTTCAGTAAGCTGCCACTCGGCCATAGATACAGTTGAGTTTTCTTTTTCCATTTTCCAAAGTATTAAAACAGGAGCCCCATAAATTTTTTCGCTGCCGATTAATTTAATTCTAGCCTTTATATTCAGAGTATCCCCAAAAGATAAATTATTTTTGTTGAGATTTATTTCTCCATCTACTTCAACATTTTTGGGGTGCTCTGAATAATATTTTGGAGTAAATGTTGGAGTTTGGGTGGACGCGCTCATATTGATGGTTATATCCTGCACATACTGCGGTTGCACAGGTCTATGATTCCATTTTACTGGAACATTTGTACTCACATTAATACTTCCAAATCCACTAACTGGAAGTGAGATATGATTTGATGGTTGATCTTCAACCCAATCAAATGAATTATCCAACCAAAGATTAACTTCCTCTGGATTATTTACCAAAACCGAAAAATTATATGCCTGGTTTTGAATGGGGTTATCACTTCTAAAGTCTAATCTGCTCTGACCAAGTGCCACAGAAAATAGATTGTTTGGATATGTATAAGACAAAATCCGTTCAGCTCTGATTCTTAAATGATTATAGTCAAGAGGGATTGCAGGAATATAGGTTATATTCAATCTTGTATTGTTACCTTCTTGAGTTTTGATTATTGCCAGATCTGCCCAAGGCTTTGTGTGGTTAATTTCGTTGGTATACAAATCAATATTTGAACCTATACGATCGACTAATGACAGATTCCATACATAATCATTCCCTGTATGTGTATACTGTATAGAAGAACTAACCTCTGACCCGTTTTGATATTCTTCATAGTTCTCTATTTTCGTGAAATTTAATGGTGTAGAGATTTTAAAGATTACATAATTTAAATTTTTTACACTCCAAACGTTTGGAGTCCACAGCGTATCAAAATCATAGAGTTGATTATGATTTAAACTAAGATTAATTAAGAATAACTTGTTCACCTTATGTACATGAACATCTGATTCAGCTGGGTCTGTGACTAGAGGGGTTAGTTGAAGCGTCTGCCCCATATACGGAACCATCAGTGGGTATCTGTCCTGCGCTCTGGTGTCGCCGCTTACATTGTAAGGTGTGTCGCCGATGCCGTCGTTGTTAGCATCGGTACCCGTATAGTAATTCCAGTAATTACCTATATTGATGCCGTTATCCCACTGATTGGTGCCGTAATCGGAGGCATAGGAATGGCTGTCGAGGTTGTTTTGATAGAGAATATTGTAATTGGATGACTCATCTATCGAGATTTTGTCATTGCTCACATAATTGCCTATAATGATGTTGTTATTGGAATAGTACAGATGGATGCCATTGCCCATATTATTTGAGACCGTGTTGCCACCCACCGTGTTATTTTTGGAATAGTACAAATAGATGCCTAAGAAGTTGTTTATGGCTGTATTGTCACTCACTATGTTGTTGATGGAATCCATCACGCGGATACCCTCTTCATTGTTCGAAATCGTATTATTTCTGATTATATTGTTGTTTGACTCCACCATGATTCCTGCATCATCCGTTGCGCTCTTCAGTTTGATAACAAATCCTTCAGGTGCTGATTTTAACTCCTTTTCAATCTCACGCAGGTTGTTTTCTTTCTCACTCAGGTTGCCAGCATTTACAGCAGTAAATCCCTCAAGCGTGCTTTTTCCTGCGCTCAAAGTTATAGCATAACTACCCCCACCTGCGTCCACCACAGGCTTTCCAATTCCACGCAGCACCAATTGTTTGCTAACATTTACATTCTCATAATATGTACCGCTGTAAACAAGAATGGTATCCCCATCACTCGCTGCATTAATTGCATCCTGAATTCTCCTATAATCAGATCCACCGCTGTCGTCCACGGTAAGCGTTGTAGCACTTGCTCTCCCGATCAATAATAATATTGTCAAAAAAATTATTGCTCTGATGATATTGCTTCGATAATCTCTGATATACGGATTTACCCAATTGATCTCATTCAGAGCGAACGGGATAAATAATAGTTTTAAGCAATCTTTCTTTAGTATTTTCGCCTTTTCCAACCATACCATAAACATACTCTATTGCAGATCCGCCTGGTAGTTCAATGCGCTGCAGGCGGAGTTTATCATCATAGTGATATACCGATTTCGCACCCTGAGAATCAACAGCATTTGTAAGAAGCCTCTCTTCGTTGTATTCGTATTTCATATATTCACCATTAAATCCATGAATTTCGTTAAGAAGCCCCTTTACAAAAATAGCATCAGCAGTTTGTCCTTGAGAATTTACAACAATTTTATTTAGCGAGTTGCCATCATATTGGAAATTCGCAATATTTCCAGACTCTGAAATTGTTCTAAATCGGTTATCTGAATCGTAAGTATATGCGAACTCTCCCCATGGGGTTTTTGCTGATGTCAGTAAATCGCCTTTATATTCAAACTTTATTTTTTCCAGTTCTCCATAATTTATTTCTTTTAGGAGTCCTTTCTGATCATAATTAAACTGGATGGTCTCTGACTGTTGTTGCCCCTTTTCTAAGGGCACTCTTGTATATGACTGCACTCTACCATCCTTATCATAAGCGACTTGTTCCTTCCATCTATCATAATCAATAGTAGTAGTGCGGGTCTGGGAATTGTATTGGTAGTCCGCGAATTTTTTTCCGTCTACATTCAATTGATGTAAATAACCTTCTGAATCATACAGATAATGGAATGTATGCTTATTGGGAGTTGTGATGATTAATTCAGAACCACCGTTATTTGTCCTATCAGCAGAAGCAATCCAATTATCAATAGTTTCAAATTTAAAGCTCTGAATTTTTCCTTCATCATTACGGGTAAAATCAGCATCTAAAATTCCACCAGTTGAATCTTCCCAAAGCGATCTACCTGATTTGGTAATTGGCAGAACCACTGCTTTAAATTTTTGTTTACCATCTTGAAAATCAAACCTAGTTTGACCAGGATTTTCTCGTATAGCTTCTTTAACTTTTTCCCTTATTCTTTTTGTTTGCCCATCATCAGAAATGTAATCAGGTGTAACCTTTAAATCCACACCTCCAAATAAATACATCGTTCTGGTTGCTGTTTCTGTCCTCTTTTCCTGATTTTCAGATAATGAATGAACCAGGTCAACGAATTTCTTTCCTTTATCTGTCTCAGAGATCTTAAAGTTGGGTCTTTTGGAAAGTTCATTCATATACTCTTCAAATTTCTCATCTTTAACCTGGGATTCGGAAAACCAACTCATATCAATTGGTATTCCTGAGCTAACGAGCCAATTTGCCATAGCTACCGCCTTTGCCATCTCCTTCAATCTTTCTAAGGAATGAGACTCTTCTGCAAACTCATTATAATGAGCGGTGAAAAATTCTGCAAACTTAAGAGCGTCAGGATCTTTTTTACCAGTATCTTTTAAATTCTTTCCAGTGAAATGCTGTTCTTCAGTTTTCACTTTCATATCGATTGTATCAAAATAAATGGCATTGTCTGTTTTTCTTAGCGTAGCTTTGTCATTCACGATCCAGAACCGATTCCATGTCTCTTTTTTATCTACATTGAAACTTTCGAAGCCCAAATCAAAAATGTCTTTGAAACCACCAACTTTTGTGACTCGCTTAGATGTCTCACCGTTCTCATCCACATTAACTCCAAAAGAATATTGCTTGAGAAGCCAGTCTGCCTCAAAAAGATCATTTCCAAACTTTGTTCCCTTTAAGATATCTTCAGGGATATAAACGGCTTTGAACCAGTCCCCTTTTGGATGTTTAGGGTCTGCGGGGTCGAGTGAAAACTTTGCATCTTTCCCTGCAAGAGCAAGTTCCAAAGCAACACGTAAGTCTTCTTGGCTTAAAGTTGGTAAAGAAATATTTCCATCACCAACCAGAACTACGCTTCCGTTATCAGAGTCGTAAACGGTAGCAGTGATTTTCCCCAAGTCGCCGATAAATATCGCTTTTGCCGATAACTCGATACCGCCAAGTTCTTTTTCGTTGCTAAAGGGAGTTTGCGGGAGTGGGTTTACGCCAGCACCACCTCCACCCCCTCCATTTCCATCATCACAGAAAGGAAAACATAATGGATAGAAATTGTTTCTTATGTCACCTATGTAGTACGTACTGTCTTTCTGTGGCATAACAGTTGTCTTCGGCCTGCCTTGTTCTTCTAACCGCTGCAAGTATTCTTTCTGGGGTATCCACTTCATTGGAGACCACCACCAATAGGGACGATCCATGCGAGTACCGTAGAATCGACCAACGTGTGCTGCACCCTCCCCAACAAAGATACCAATATAACCTCCCGCAAGGCTACCAACAGGGCCGAATCTCCCGCCAAAGGTTTCACCCATCAATTTGAGACCTCCTCTTCCCGCTACTTCCAATCTCTGCTCTCTATTCGCTGCCACCACATTGGAAACAAGATTTCCAAAGCTGAAGGTTGCAAAAAAAACATCTCCGAAAGACCTACCCATTCTCCATCCACTTTCTCCATAACCCCCTTCGAATAGTGGCCCCCACTGTCTTCCGATATTGGCATAGTTTTGTCTGAAAGCATTTCTCCAAATGGCTTTGATTCCTTCTTCGCCAGCCCATTCTATTGGGTGCTCTTCTAAAGTCAGTCTTAATTGTGTCAAATCTCTCAATTGCATCAAATAATTGTTTTCATTGGAACTATCGAATCTGTCTGAATAACCAGATTCGGTGTCATGCGATAAATACCGTCCACTGGAGGAATCAT
Organism: Candidatus Methanoperedens sp.; assembly: GCA_027460615.1. Lineage (GTDB taxonomy): Archaea > Halobacteriota > Methanosarcinia > Methanosarcinales > Methanoperedenaceae > Methanoperedens. Next base: position 12,800 of record JAPZAO010000186.1, on the reverse strand, counting down.
ATAACCTGTTTCCAACAAAGTACTTTTTAATTTCAGGTAAAAATCTCACACCTGAGCTATAAAAATCTCCAACATTATCCCCTTTAACAGCATAAGGCTCTCCAAACGGAGAATAATCCCGCTGCCCCAATATTTTTCCATTCATACTTGTAATTTGTCGGATAGATCTAAATCCATCTTCAAGGAAATACTGCATATTATTATTGGCATCTTGTTGACCAAGCAAGCTATTTCCATAAACATAGGATGTTGTCATATGACCCATTTTATCAAATTCAGCTAGATCAGAACCTGGAGATGACAATGGATTGGGTAATATGTGGGTTATTTTATCACCCTGCTGCTTGGAAATCATATTTCCTGCTACATCCCAATCGTAGCGAATAGTCATATCAGGCGTTTTTATGACAGATGGTAAACCCATGCCATTGTATCCGATTTTTGTTATGCTCTTTCCTTCTATTTGTTTAGTTAATTTTCCGGTTTTATCCCATTCAAATTTAAAATTACCTGTCTGCGTAAGCCTTCCAAAATTATCGTAATTATTTTGCAATGTTCCTGTAGAATCAATTTTTGAAATTCTATTTCCCATGGCATTATATGTGTAGCTAATTTTCATGCCATCGGGCTTTGTCCACCCGGTCAGATATCCTCGGTTATCCCATTCATATTTATTATCTTGTATCCCTATCTCGGGGAAATTTTCAATTGCTCGAATTACACGACGAGATGAATCATATTCATATTTATATTCCGTAAGTAAATTTCCTATCTTATCTTCGTGCTTGATGGAGATAGGCAACATTTGAGATGAATAGATAAATGTGCTCTTAATACCATTTGGAAATTCACGAATAATTTTATTTTCTTCTGGTTTATATGAATATTTGATAAGACCCTGAGGTATTTCAACACTCTTCAACCGTGAAAGCAGATCATATTCATAACCTACGCTCTGGACTACCTGTTCACTGCTGTCCAGGATTTTCACCTTTTCAACATTTCCCCACGGGTCATACTCAAACTTTACCTCTCTCTCAGGGCTGTGATTATATTTAGCCGCCATCAGCCTGCCAAAAGCATCATACTGAAAGTCTGTAAATCCCTCCCCATCCTTAACGGCAACCAAATCGCCGAGCGCATCATATTTATAATGAATCTGCTTGTCTTTATAGCTGGTTTCGATAATTTGCCCATTATCATCGTAGGTATGTCTTACACTGTTGCCTTCAGCATCAACATAACCACTCAATCTTCCATCATCATCGTAATTAAAATAATAAGACATCTCTGGTGGGATTTGATCCTTTTTCATCCCTATACAACCAGCGAATACAGTTAATAGAGCAATAATCAAAACTATTGATAATAATCGCATGTCAGATTTATCATTCAATTTTGAATTGCAATCCATTTCTCTCCAGCTTGTTAAACCATACAACTCTAAGTTTTACTTCACTTAAACTTTTTGCTTATCTATCAACAATCAACTCCGGGATGAACGGTGGTGATTCTCGGTAAGAGTATTATTCTGAATCAACTCGGTGTGTATTTCGGAGGATGGGCGGATGTATTTATAGATGCAGGGTTTTATGAGATGTCAGTTTTTCAGCAAAATTGGTTACGGATTGCGGCTCTATCAAGTCTGCGGTTGTTAATATTATATAAATCATCATATCGGTAGTGTTTGCCTTCTTGAAAAGAGTGCTATCCTTTTGGCTGACGAAGACTTGACAGTATCCGAGAATCCAGGGATGGCTTTTATTAGAAAGATGCCTCTTGCCACTGTTTTGGGATTGTTTTTTTCTTGTAGTGAATAACATAGAAAAATCTTTTGATAAGAAGCGAAATAATAATCGTACTCAATAGATTCAAAATTAAATCTGTATTTTGTGTTGTGTCTTTGATGGGTATCTTTGTTTCGATGTGATTTGTTGAAAGTAGCTTGTGTTGAACTCCCTGCCAAGCGCGCACACGATAGCGGCGGTTTTGCAAGCATATCGGCGCGCTTATGATTGCGCCGCCGGAAGAGGTAGCGAGAGGCGTGCTTGAGCCACCATCTAAAAAATTTACCAGTAAATTACGCCGAGGTAGGGATTTGAACCCTAGCTTACCAGAAGGTAAAACAGGTCTCGAGCCTGCCGCGTTAGTCCGCTCTGCCACCTCGGCACGGGTGTGTTTTTAATATAGTTTGTAGGCTATTAACCTTTGTAATACTTATCAGGTGATTCATGAGACTTGACTCTTATCTTGTTGAGATTAGTAATCTTGGTTCCCGCGGGCGCGCAAAACGCGCCGTTGTTGAAGGGGATGTGAAGGTCAATGGTAAGATTATCACCAAGCCCTCGTTTGATGTTGCATATTCCGACAGCATTGAAGTAACAGAGGGGCTTGACAGGCCCGCAGGCTACTGGAAACTAAAAGAGATTCAGGAGAAGACAAATCTTATTAAGGACGGGGATACGGTACTCGACATTGGCTCAAGCGCCGGAGGTTTTCTCCTGTTCGCTTCAGAGATTGCTTCCAGTGTCCATGGCATCGAGTTCAGCCATGAATTCCGCTGTGAACTTGGAAAACTCGCGCATGAACACCCGAATATAACCGTGGAATTCGGCGATGTTTTTTCAATACCTGTTGGAAAAGAGAAATTTGCTGTATTTGATGTTTTACTCCTGGATATCACCGCAAGCCCTTTATCTTCTATAAAAGCTCTTGAGAATGTGCTGCCTGCCTTGAAAAGCGGCGGAATGCTCTTACAGGTAATTAAATTGCCAAAAGACAGGGACAGAGAACCGATACTCAGGAAGCTCTCTTCCATGGGATTAGAAATTACCGGAGTACTTGAACCAGAGAAAAAAGAAGCGTATATCATTGCAAGGAAGTTATAATGGAGCAATTTGATTTTGATCTGGAACGCATTTTTAAAATCATAAAGGATAAAAAATGCAAAAATATCGGCCTCCAGTTTCCTGAGGGTTTGAAAAGGCAGGGAATTTTAATAGCAAAAGAGATTGAAGAAAAAACCGGGGCAAGTACTATTATTTCAGGTAACCCCTGCTTCGGGGCATGCGATATTGATACAATCCTTGCTGGATATGTCGATTTGCTTTTCCACTTCGGGCATTCAAAAATGGGCAAATACGATAATGTGGTTTTTATTGAAACGCGTTCAAATATCGATGTCCTGCCTGCCGTTAAAATTGCGATTCCCCTGTTAAAGACGAAGAATATCGGTCTTGTAACCACGGTGCAACATATTCATAAACTGGATGAGGTCTTAAAATTCCTGAGGAACAATGGAAGGGAACCGGTTATCGGGAAAGGAGATTTGAGAGTTAGTTATCCGGGGCAGGTCCTGGGATGCAATTTCACGGCTGCACGCATTGATTGCGAGGAGTACCTTTACATCGGCAGCGGATTTTTCCACCCTCTTGGAGTTGCGATTGCGACAGGAAAAAAAGTGATAGCGGCAGACCCGTATTTGAACCAGGCACAAGAGGTCTCTCCTGAAAAGTTCCTTCGCAAGCGAAGCGGGTATATCGCAAAAGCGATGGATGCAAAAGTCTTTGGTATTATCGTTTCAACAAAAAGCGGACAGGACAGGATGACGCTTGCGAGACAACTTGCGGAAATCGCAAATAAGCACGGTATCTCGGCGCAAATTATCATGATGGACCTTGTAACTCCCGAACAATTGCTTGGATTCAAAGCCGATGCTTATGTGAATACGGCATGCCCGAGAATAACGATTGATGATTCGGAACGATTTCATGTGCCCGTACTGACGCCTGCAGAGTTTGAGATTGTGCTGGGAGAGAGAAAATGGGAAACCATAGAAATGGACGAGATACTGGAAGGGACAGAGTAGCTATCCTAATTGAATTTCATACTATAGTTAAAAACCAGACATTTTAAACATATCTTTGCGGCCTTTGCGCCTTCGCGGTGAACGAAATCAAACACCTCAAAAATGGCAACTATGGCAGGTATCTTTTCTTTTCAGGGTTGCTGACCGAATGATTATATGGTGGCGGGGGAAGAATGGTAATATTTACTGTAGTATCCGTGTGGCATCCTTCGCATGTCCAATATCCGCTTGAAATGAAACCGCTTGAGCCGTTTGCATTGCCCGGTGTTCGTCCGAATGGCTCGCTTATTACATAGCTTGAGGACTGGTTGCTGGCCTGTAGATAAAATGGCTGGTGTACATTAGACTGACTCAAATTGTATCCTGCTGCCGTAATGTTGGGGAAACTCCCGAGAATCTCCGGGCTGTTATAGGAATAAACCCTGTTGCCGTGACACCTGTCGTCATCGCATGCTATGACAGTTATTCCTGTATGCGTGGTTGCGTTGAAGAGAGTGGCGTTATGGCATAGCATGCAAATCTCGCCGCCATCTATTTGCCCGTTCCTGTTCGCATCAAGGCTGACGTTTACCATTATATTCGGGTTGCTTGAGTTCTGCCACTTTCCTTCAGAGATGTTCCAGTTCCAGACAATATTGTTATAATCAGTTATGGAATTGGCACTGTAACTTATCCCGCCAATGGAAAGATATGTGGTATAATTAGTATTTCCCGCCGCAGCTTTATGTTTATCATAAACATATCCGCTGTGTTCAACCTGCGTTAATACGTCGGAATGGCATTTCTCGCATGAAACACCGCTATAGAAGGTGTGCTGACCCGCAAAAAGAGAAACCGTGTTGGGCATCACGTATAAACCGAACACCATCAAAGCAAAATATAAAATGATTTTCCTGTTCACCTTATCACCCCGAACTGTTTGCAAAGAATTGTTTTGCCCTGTCATAGACCGGAGTCTTATTCGAGGAACTTGCGATTATATAATGTGCCGACTGGTTAATACCGCTTATTTCTCCCAGACCCACATCATTATGTATTGTGATTTTACCTGTGCTAATAGTATAATTTGAGTGGCAGTTAGTGCAGTAAATCTGCTTGGTGAGGTTATGCGCTGCATTAAGATTGTATGTTTCATTGATATTCGGGTTATAACCATGGCATATACATCCCGCATTGGCGTGGGCGCTCGTATTCACAATTGATACTTTGGTTGGATGGCATTTGAAGCAGAAATCCGCTGCTGTTGCTGGCGTTGTGTTTTTATAGACTGTATGGCTTCCTGAGAATATCGCATATGTTGTAAACATGGAGGCGGCTAACAGTATCCCGAAAATCGCAAACAATAACAATATTTTCTTATCCATATTTACCTCATGAATATGTCTTGTCCGGATATGTATGGCAATAGTTACAATCTATAGTCTTATTGTAGCCATAACTGGCTATTGCGTTATTATAATATGACGAATCATGACAGACGGTGCAGTCGGTGATATTTACAACATTTATTCCATTGTAATTATATGTGCCTGGACTACTTGTTATGTTATGCCTTTCTGTTTCATTCTTTGGATCACTCTGGTAGGCATGGCAGTCCTCGCATGATTTTCTCGCGCCGATATCATTGTGCCCTTTCGTGTGGCAGTCCTCGCATGCCAATGAACCGTGTGGGCTCGCACTGAACATGGTTGAATTGACATACTTATCAGGTTTGTTTACGCTGCCGTTCATGTAGTCGTAGCTGAAGTGACAGCTTGTGCATAGCCCGGTGTTAATATTATGTATAAATTCGCTTATGGTGCCGGCAGACAGGGATTTACCATGGCAGCCCTTGCATGTGGTATCGTTATAATCAGGTGTCAGGGAGTGGTTATAATAACCGTTCAAATTGTAAGGTGAATAGATTGAGGAGTTTGTAATCTCAGGAGGCACTGAAAGATTGACGCCCGAAAAGGACTGGGTCATGTTAATGTTGAACTTTTCGCTGTTGGAATAACCCTGATAATGACATCCTGCACACCAGTTGCCATTGCTGGTAATTGATGAATTCATAATATTGCTTCCGCTCCAGTTGGAAGGTCTCCCGAGGCCTGTTGCATTATGCCTTGAGTCGCCGTGGCAATAATCGCACATACTCTCCTGGCTGGTATTGGTCCAATACCCCTGCTGCGTGCCGTTCCAAAAAGAACTATTCAACGAGCTATTACCGTGCTGGACTGTGGAGACTTTTGGAGGCGTTTTTGAAAGTTGTGAATCCAATGTATTTTGCTGGTGGCAATCGGTGCAATTTACAGCCGTCTGGTTCCCGGTATAATATGTGCCATTAGGCTGGAGATATGTCATTGGATGGATATTTTTCTTATCCGGACCTGTATGGCATTCCGTGCAATTGACCGAATTGTTGTGCATTTCTTTATAGGTTGTCACTGCTCCGGTATAATTTGTGGCTCCATTTGATACATTCAGTCCATGGCAACTTAGGCAATAAGAGCTATTATACAGTGTGATGTTAATGTTCGGTTTAATTAATTGAACACCATGCAGCGACGAATTTGTACTATTGTGACAAACGCTAACGCTGCATGACGGGTTGGAGGAATTGTATCTCAGGCTGTGGTTGGAGATGCTTCTGTTGGCATTGTCCTGGAATACGCTGTTAAATTCACCTGTAACATTACTATGGCAGTATATACAATAATCATAACTCCCTGCGGTCATTCCAAAGCTTGACCTGTTGGCGCCGTAATGGTAGAAGCTCATGTTTCCTCCGTTAACACCAACCCCGTCACTTGCGAATGAGCCATAATCCGTATCATTATTTGCTGTTATCATTCCGGATACATTTTCATGGCACCCCAGGCAGGAGGCAAGGTCGCTTGTCCTGTTGTCCAGCGCCCTGATATTTGTGCCGTTCCTGTAATGATTGGATATAATCGTTGCATTGTATGCTCCTGCATTGCTGCCATTCGCAAGATGGCAATCCGGGCAGGTGTAGGGCGTGTCTCTCTTATCCGGGTGGGTGTTGTTAGCTACCACGTAGCCGCTTGAGTTATGGCATGCCCAGCAGCTTGCGTTTATGCCATAGCCCGAAGCGTTATTGCTGTTCATGTTCGCATGCACGGATATGCTGAAATTCGCGCCATCTATGTAATTCAGGCCTGTGAAGTTCTGGGGATTGGAGTTGTTATGGCAGTAAAGGCATCCGGGACCGCCGCCGAGTACTACTTCGTTTGAATGGAAATCTACCGGCATGCCCTGGTTCCTGGTATGACAGGCATAGCACGAATCGGTGCTTATTGAATATCTGTTCCCGAACATGTTGCTGGCGTTTACCTGCAAAGCATTGCCCCATCCATTTCTTATTGTTCCAATGCTCTGGTTGTGGCAGAACAGGCAGTCCGTGGTATTGGGCATGCGGTCTATGGGCACTGTCCAGTGAGGTGGATCATACTTTTTATATGGTCCATAAGGATCGTCATACTGTGCATAGTAACCTCCGAATTTAGATTTGTTAAAATACGGGGCTGCGTGACAGGTTCCTTCTCCATATTTCCGTGATCCTGAGGCAACGAAAAAAGCATGGGAAGGCGGCTGGTACAGAACCGGCGACCTGGGGAAATTCCAGCCGGATAGAACCCTGATGGTTGTGGGGCGCAAAAAAGATATGATTATCAGAGGGGGGTTAAACATTTATCCCGCCGAAATTGAGGCGCTCCTGCTGACTCATCCAAACGTCGCTATGGTCGCTATAGTGGGGATGTCCGATGAACTTATGGGTGAACGGGCTTGTGCCTTCATCGTTCCCAAAAAAGGCCGGTCTGTCGTCTTGGAAGAAATGGTCTCTTTTTTAAAAGCCAAGGGGATAGCCACCTTTAAGATACCGGAGCGGCTCGAAATAGTTGACAACTTGCCCTGGGTCGCCGATGGGCAGAAGGTAGACAAGAAAGTACTTTCAAAACAAATCGCTGAAAAGATTGCCGCGGAGAAAAAAGACGGGAAGATGCCTTTGCGCTAATGTAAAAAGTCCCTTTTCCCCTCCCCTCACCCCTACCCTATTATCAAGTTTTACGACTTCGCCACTATTACTATTTCAAATAGTCTGCAAAAATTTCTCTGGCTTTGACCATATACTCACTTTCTTTCAAGATATAGTCCTCGTGATCAATAATGAAGTATTTCTTGGCCGGATCGAGCCTGCGCGCCGGTGTTAGGTGGTCGGTCGCAACGTTGGTCTTAACGCTGGCCATGCCGCTGGCCTTGGTTAGAATCGTCTGACCCTCTTTGCTCAGGATCCAGTTAACAAACAACTTTGCCGCGTTGGGGTGAGCGGCTTTGTTTACCAGAGCCAGGTCGTTTGGCCCCGCCGAAGCGTTAAAATCGTCTTCAGGAATGATTTCCACGATCGGCGCACCGGCGTTTATGAACTCCGTGGGCAGGTCTGTCTGCATGCCCAGGCCGATAGCATATTTTCCTCTGGCAATCCATTCTACCTGTAATCGCTGCTCCCGGTTTATAACCGGTTTCTGCTTTGCCAGTTCCTTCATAAAGTCCCAACTCTTGACTTTCGAGGCTGTTCCTCCGACAAATCGCAGCCCCGGCCCCTGCACGGTGGGATCATTCAGCACAATCTTACCGTTCCACTTCGGATTCAGTAAGTCGTCGAAAACCCTAATTTCGCCTGGCTTTACCAGAGTGGAATTAATAATGGAACTCTGGCCGGCTGTGGGCATCAGCAGAATTACTATTGTCGTCCTGTCCCGGTCGCACCAAAGATAATCACCGTCGATCCACAGCTTCTTGTCCCGCACTTCAGGAAGCATCAACGCCGGCTCCAGCGGGTCAATGGCGCCCGCCGGCTTGAGAGCCAGCAGGATTGTTGTGGTGCCGCCAATGTAAACGTCCTGCACGTAGATACCGGCTTGCCGCTCAGCCATCAACTTCTTACCCAGTTCGGCGCCCTTGCCTCCGCCAATATATTCTATGTCGATGCCGAAGGCATCCTTGAAGCCCTTGGCGACGGCCTGACGAACTACCGGGGTATGGGAAGTAGAGATGACCAGCTTACCCTCCTCCTTTGCTTTGGATACTATGGCGTTCCAGGTGCCTGCTGCCTTGGAGGCGGTTCCGGGACCGGGAGTTGAAGTCCCGGCCGGGGAAGATGCTGCAAACGTACCGAAGGGTTGAAACAGAAAAATGAATAAAAGTGCCAGAAAACTGCATAGGGCTTGCCATTTCATTTTGTTCATTTCTGATACCTCCCCGTGTTGAAATAGGAACGGTCCTATGTTAAAAATTAAAGACCTGACCTCGCTATTTTTTATGGACTCGTAAAAAGTCGAAAAATTTGCCAAATCCGACGGCTTCGTAAAAAGCTCCACAGGCAAGGCGCGCGAATCCTGAGGAGTGAAGCGTACAGTGACGTACGCCGCAATGACGAAGAATGAAGGCAACTTGAGCATCCGGACTTTTTACGAAGTCGTCATTTTTTGTACACTTCATCCATAATTTGCTTAGTAATTTTCGTCACATCATCCGTGAACAGTATCGATGTTTCGTTGGCCATGAAGACTTTTTCCCGGGCCTGGGGTATAAAAATCGGATTAAATTGCGCGGTGGAGACATCGCTGCGCATACTGGGATTACCGAAGCTGTTGGCAAACACCGTTTGTCCTTCTTTTCCCAGCAGCCAGTTGATGAAGATCCTGGCGGCATTGGGATGGGCCAATTTAGTCGGTGCGCCGATACAGCCCGCAGCCCCCGACACATAAACACCTTCCTTAAGAACGACGGCATCAATCGGCGCGCCATTTTTGATAAACTCAGCAAGGTTGTCAGGGTTCGGACCAAGTCCGATAGCATATTTGCCGCGGGCGACGGACTCCACATGTTGTCTGTTATCCCTCTCAACTACCGCTTCCTGCTGCTTTAACAGTTGCGTCAGATAGGCTTTCGCTTCTTCCACGTTCCATATGTTGAGGGACAGATGCAGGAAGACCTCTTTTCCTGAACCCGAAACGGTAGGGTCATTCACGGTAATCTTTCCTCTGTATTGAGGCTTTAAGAGATCTTTATATGTCGTTATCTCGCCTTTCTTGATGAGGTTCGTATTGTATATAATGTTTCTCTGCACACTGGCGAGCATACCGACGGCTGTTTTGTCCTTGTCAAGGTAAGGGAACTTGCCGTCGCGCCAGTACTTTCCATCGGTGACTTCAGAAAGCACGAGGAGAGGTTCCATCGACCCAAGGTATCCCGTCGGTTTCAGGGATGTAAGCAGGGTGCCGCCCCCGGCGCCGAAGAAATCGGCAAGAAAGAGGCCTGATCTCTGTTCCGCCTGAACTTTGGCTACGAGTTCTGCACCGCGGCTAAAGGGCGAAAATTCAAGGTTGATGCCATATTTCTCCTTGAAAGCCTGTGAAAGAGCTACTCTCACCTGCGATGTCCAGGCGGTGTTATATACGACCACCATGCCTTCCTTTTTTGCCTCGTTGAGTATGGCATCCCAGTTCTGCCCCGCGGCGGCAGCCGTACCGGAAGCTTTAGTCTTCGACGCAGCAGGTGATGGAGACGCCTGTATATGACCGGGCAAAATTAACGCTACGAAAATAAATAGTATACAGGACCACAGCAACTTTTTCATTTTTCCCTCCTTATTCAATTCAGATATTCTTTAGATCATCGACGGCTATCTTGTGGAAGAGTCCCCGCTGATGGTACCTCCCTGTCTATTTTTTTCCCAATCCTGTATGCGTCAACGATTCCGAGTATCCAGCAGAAGACCAGAGATACCAAGGCGAGATTGAATATCAAGCTGTCAGAAGCGAGGGCTGCCTGCCGGGCAGCGTTCGAAATCTCGCCTGTGCCGATTATCCCGCCCGCGGATTGCATCTGGTTTAGGACGGCAAGGGCCTGTTGCACTGCTTTCACCACGACGACCGAAAAGCATGCCAATGCAATAAGCATCAAGACAACGCCGCGTCTATAGCGTTTTAGAACGATCTGGCCAAGGCCGGGAAGTACCAGCCCCGACAGAAGTGCTGCTTTCAATGAGTTGCTCATGACTGCCATATCCACTACCCGCTCATTCCGGAGATACCATGAACGATTGTTTATGTCCAGGAAATCGAGGGATCTGATAGCCGGCCCTTCCGTTCAGGCGCTCACTGCTTCCCCGGCTACGGGCCTTGCCAAGGCCTCCGGATGCCGGAGGCGTATTTGCAGGGCCATGCCGGCGGCAAGCATGGCAAGGCCGCCGCCTGCCAGGAAAGCATAATTGTAATCGCCGAGCCAGACCCGAACGGCCCCGGCGCCCGAGGCCATAAGAGCCGCCCCTATTTGATGGAAGAGGAAAACCCAACCATAGACCATGCCCACCGCCTTTATACCGAAGGAATCGGCTGTTAACGCGACCGTCGGAGCCACTGTGGCGAACCAGTCAAGCCCGTAAATCATGGCAAAGATCAACAAACCCTGGGAGTTTGTCACAAAGGGCAAAATAAAAAGCGAAACGGCCCGCAATACGTACACAAAAGAAAGCCACCTCCGGGGTTCAACCCGGTCGGTCATCCAGCCGGACAGAAAACTACCCACAAAATTCAACCCACCCATGATTCCCACCGTGTATGCCGCAGTTACCTGAGAGATTCCGCGGTCGATGGTATGCGGTATGAGGTGTGTGCCGATTAACCCCATCGACGTCCCGCCGCAGACAAAGAAACTGCCGGCGAGCAGCCAGAAGTTCAATGAGCGAAAGACTTCTAAAAGGGACATGGATCGAGCCACATCCGGAGTGCCGTGCAACGACGTGTGCCTACCGGTATGCGTGATGCCCCCCCGTCCTGCTCCGTACGGTTCAAGGCCTGCATCAGCCGGATCATCACGCATCCATAAGAAAACAAAAGGGATCAGTCCGAGAGCCATGAAAATTATGATCAGTAAACCGAGGCGCCAGCCGACGGACACAACCAACGTCATGAATAAGGGCAGGAAGATCAACTGGCCGGTCGAACTGGCACTATTGAGGATGCCCAAGGCTAAACCGCGGCGTTCTTTGAACCAGCGGTTGGCAACCGTCGCTGACAGAACGGAACCCATCCCGCCGGCGCTCAGTCCGACGATGACTCCCCACAGAAGGACAAGCTGCCAGAACTCCTTCATGATGCTGGTCGCGCTTACGCCACAGACCAGCACGGAGAGACTGCCGATCATCACACGGCGCGGCCCAAAGCGATCAAGAAGCCAACCGCTGATAGGGCCTGCCACGCCAAAGAGCAGAAGATTGACACTGATGGCGGAGGAAATCGCTACGCGGCTCCATCCGAACTCCATCTCGAAGGGGTGGATCAGCACAGACGGCAGGGAACGAATACCCGCGGCTATTAAGGTAGTAAGGAAACTCAGGCTTAAGACCAACCAACCATAGTGAAAGGGGATATGAATGGGCGCACGCGAGCGATGATTGATTTGGCCGCTATTGTTCATTGCTTCCCATAACCCACTCTTGCCGAAATTTCAACCCCCGCTGTAAAAATAAATCGCCCGTATCTTTATTAGTAAGTTAGAAATTATTTTCTGCTTTTTTCCGTCAGAAAATAATTTCGTTGTAGCCGACCCGGAATACCCGCGGCTGATTCCAGGCTTTTTTATCCGTAGCTTATGCCTACCAATGTGCTTCTATTTAATTCTCATTGAGTTACCTTGGCGCGAACATTAATATTAGGTAATTGTAAAAGATCTGACACCATGTTAAGGCGGTGTCATGGATCTAAAATCGTTTGAAACCCTTGTCAGGACTGAGAATACAGCCCGGCTCTTTTTCAGAAAGCTATGTTGGAAAAACTACCGTCGTTTCTGCAGTAGATGCAGGAGCTACGAAATCTACCGTATCGCAGGCAAACGGTTCCGGTGTAAGCGGTGTAAATACACGTTCCAC
>JAPZAO010000185.1 GCA_027460615.1 Candidatus Methanoperedens sp. | reverse complement strand
ATCATGTGCCCGCCAAGGAATGGCTGTTTTTCTATAAGAATAACTTCATGCGCGTCCGCCATTTCAAGAGCCGTGGTAATCCCTGCAATCCCGCCTCCCACTACGAGAGTCCTGTCAACAAGTTTTTTCTCAAGCGGCACAAGTGGTTCTATTGAACCCATTCTGGCGACTGCGCCTTTTATTAATCCTTTGACCTTTGGGTTTATGCCCTCTTTGTCGTGTACCCAGCTTGCCTGTTCCCTGATGTTTGTTATCTCAAGCAGGTTCGGGTTAAGCCCCGCTTTTTTTGCCATGCCCCTGAATGTTTCAAGATGCAATTTTGGCGAGCATGAACCTATTACCACCCTGTCCACTTTTCCTTTCTCGATATCGCTTTTTATTTTATCCTGCCCAGCGCCGCTGCACAGGTAATCCTGGATATTCACTAAAACGTCCTTATTTTCTTTCAGGCTGTCGGCGATTGATTGCAGGTCAACCACATCGCCTATATTCCCGCCGCACCTGCAAAGGTACACGCCTATTTTCTTGGGAGGCTGCCCGGGTGTTGGAACATCAGTGGAGGGATTTTCATTCGCATGGGCGGGTTCGTTCTCAGCCATCTTTACCTCCCTATCTTTGCTATCAATTTATCGCAAGGAACAAGATGCTTCCCCATTCCCAGTTCATCTGCTGAAAAGCCCATCGCAAGACCCATGAGCTGTGTAAAATAAATTATCGGCATATCAATCTTGATGTTATACTTTTTTTCAACTGCTTTCTGTTTTGCATCCAGCTGGAGGTGGCACATGGGGCACGTCACAACCATACAGTCCGCGCCCGATTCTTTTGCCATCAGGAGCAAGTCTCTTGCAAGTTCAAGCGCAAGGTCTTCATTTGTTATAAGTATCGGACCGCCGCAGCATTTTGTTTTATAATAATATTTTACCGGTTCTGCCCCAAGGCTTGCGATAAGGTTATCAAGCGACTTTGGGTTCTCGGGGCTGTCAAATTTATTCTCAGGCCGCGTGAGTAAACAGCCGTAATAAGGCACAGCTTTTATTTTTAATGGTTTTTTGACCTTTTCAGCAAGTTTTGTAAGCCCGAAATCCTTGACTATCACTTCAAGAAGGTGTTTCGGTTTTGTATTGCCGTCATATTTGGCAGTGAGAGCTTCATTGACCCTGGTTTTGAGGGAATCTTCTTCAAGTGCTGTTTTTGCTCGCATGAGGTTGGAATAGCAAAGGTTGCATGGTGTTGCCATATCAAGCCCCTGCGAAGACGCCAAGGTTCTTGCTGACAGCGCAGTTCTTACGGTCATGTCAGGAACATGCAGGGCGCCGCAGCAGTTCCAGTTCTTTACTTCTTCAAGCTCGATGCCAAGTGAGCGGAACACCATTTCCACCGATTTCCGGTAATCCACAGCCGTTCCGTGCTGTGCGCATCCGGGATAATATGAATATTTCATTTATCGGTCTCCTGCGTCTCCGGCTCTTCTTTTTCTATTTTCGTCCCGGTTTCCTTATTTTTTTCCTTGTTATCTTCCCTGCTTTCTTTCTTTTCCGCTTTTTCACCGAGCTTAAAAATAGTATCGAGTTCACGCGTATTTTCCATTTTATCAATGCTCATGGGCAATTTTCCTTTTGAAAAAAGAGAAAGACCAAACGGGGCCTGTTTTATCATTTCAGGCTCTCTCAGGCTGTATCTGGAGATTAAAAGAAATTCAGAAGCCCTGCCGTTTTTCCTGACCACATCTGAGAAAACGCCATCAAATCTTTCGTTTTTGTTCTTTACGCCTTCAGCTATTGCTATGGGTTTTAACGTCTCCATGAGTTCAGTGGGGCGTATCCCCCTCGGGCAGCGCACAGAGCATGAAAAGCATGTGGTGCATATCCAGATGGTGTTGCTGTTGAGCACTTCCTTTTTGAGGCCAAGCTGAACCATGCGCACAAGCTGGCGCGGGTTATAATCCATTTCATGGCTGACCGGACATGAGCCCGCGCATATACCGCACTGCATGCATGTGGAGAGCTTCTCGCCAACCGGTGTTTTTAAAACGAGGTCTCTAAAAGCAGCGTCCCTAGATTCAATGAGTATTATTTCTTTTTTCATATCTCGCTCGGGAGGAAGTAGATGTAGGGTTAATGCTGTATATAATAGTATTGCAATGCCCCTGTCACCCTAATCAAAACATTTATCAGGTTTGTTATCAAATCTTAAGTTGATGTCTGAGTTTTACAATATCCTCGCTGGCGTGCTTGCGAATAAACAAATGTCCATCAGCAGCATTGCGCGGGAATTAAAGAAAAACGGATACGACCAGCACAGGTTGATACTCACTGGATACCTTCGCGCGCTTCACGACATGGGATATCTGGATGAGATCGACATTCCTCCCTCAATAGTTTACACCTTTAAAGCGAACCCAAAACGGGATATTTACGGCATAGTAAAAGAACATCTTAAGAACATCGATATGCCGGACCGGCTGGATATCGCGGTTTTTATCCTTTCCTCACTTTTTTACCGCCCGTGTTTCAAATACGAACTTGAATTACTCGGGATTGAAGGCCGAAAGACGGAAAATATCAGGGAATCAAAAGATGTCCGCCTTAAAGAACACAGGGCAGCAGTAACGCGCATCAAAATACCACCGGAAGACCCTGCTTTTGAACTCAAAGAAGATAGTAAAAATGTGCTGGAAAAAGGAAACGATGTCCTTATCGACATCATAAACGAATTGATAGACCTTGACGGATTAAAGGCAAAATTCCAGCAGACTAAACTTGCATGAGTCTTTTGGATTCAATATAATCTGTTTGATGCTTTCGCCTGCACGATATTTTAATATAACATGAATTCAAACATATTATCAGGGAATACAGGAGGAATTTGAATATGGTTAAAACAGGAGATAAAGCGAAGGATTTTACTTTAAGCGACCAGGATGGAAAAAATGTGAAATTGTCGCAGCTTAAAGGAAAAAGAGTCCTGCTGTCATTTCATCCGCTTGCCTGGACACCTGTATGCGCAGACCAGATGAAGTCGCTGGAAGAGAATCATGGCAGGTTTGAGAAACTGGGCACAGTTGCACTGGGCGTGAGCATAGATACAGTCCCATCGAAAAAAGCATGGGCTAAAGAACTCGGTATTAAGAATACCAAGCTGCTTTCTGATTTCTGGCCGCATGGCGAGGTTGCGAATTTATACGGTATATTCAGGGAAAAGGAAGGATTTTCCGAAAGAGCAAATATAATTATCGACGAAAAACAGCAAGTCGTGTTCATGAAAGTCTATCCGCTTTCGAAACTTCCGGATATTGAGGAAATAATAAAGTTTCTTGAAGGTTTAAAATAAGGTTAAAAGGCAACTATTTTAAACCATAACGCTATACTGGATGTGGTGGCAGGTATGCCGGAAAATAGACGGAATAAGAAAAAGATGAAAGAAAAATGCAAATCATGCGGGCTCTGTTACCCGAGGAGGAAACAAGATGAGTAAAGTTATATTAATGGATTTTTTTGCTGAATGGTGCGGCCCCTGCAAGATGCAGGACCCTATTAACGAGGAGATTAAAAAGAAATTTGGCGACATGATAGAATTCAAGAAAATCGATGTGGATACGGATCAGGAGTTGGCGATTAAATACACAATCCATGCCGTTCCCACATTGATACTCGAAAAGGACGGCGTTCTCTTCAAGCGGTATACGGGCGTCACAAGGGCTAATGTACTGGAAGCGGATATAAACGCGGCTTTAAAATAACGGTGTCAGGTTGAAACCTTTATTTGACCTTGGCGTGCTTCCGATCAGGCACAGGACAAGCAGAGGATTCAAGCCCCATGTCTCTTTGGTTTTCAATGCTGAAAAAAGATTAACGTTTTCCGTGGACACCACCAACTCGCGCTCGCAGCAGCCCGACGCCTACCTGATAACCCACGCCCATTCGGACCATCACGGGAAATCCGCAATGCTCTCCGAAAATGCCGTATGCTCGCAGGAGACCGCGCGCGCCCTTGAAATCCTTTATGGCAAAGAATATGCTGGCAGGACTTTTAAAATCGGGGAAACCATAGACATTTGCGGCGTTGGCGTCAAAACATATCCTACCCACCATACCATAGGCTCATGTGCTTTTTACTGGGAAAATGATGTGGGCGCAAGGATTCTTGTCACCGGGGATGTCAAGGACGCAAAGGACCTTCCGAAATGCGATTGCCTCGTCACTGAAGCAAACTACGGCGACCCTGACGACCCGAGGTGCCATTTCGAGGACGATATCGGCGCATTCAGGGAGGCACTTTCGGATTCGGAAGATATCGCCTTCGGCGCATATGCGTTCGGGAAAGCCCAGCGCGCTGTGAGGCTGGTGAGGGAATCTGGTTATTCCGGGGATATCGGGATGGACCCGGTATCGCGCGCGCTTACGGAAGGATTAATGGAAAACACAGGCCGCCTTGTTGGCCTGGAAAGCGACTGTGGGGTTCGCATAACTACACCCGGGGAAATACCAATGCTTAAGGCCGCAAAGAAGTTCATCCTGACCGGCAGGCGGGACTACAAGTTTCCCACCATCAATATCAGCGACCACATGGATGTGAACGGTCTTATCGGCATGGTAAAACAGTGCGCCCCGTCTGCTGTCATCACATACCATCCCGGCGGTCATCGTCCGCTCAAGCTTGCCGCCCATTTAAATAAAACAGGCTATTATGCGCGGGCGCTTGAAGAGATAAATACTGTCATCGAGATTTAGGCAAAAACACGCGATATGCTTATGTTTCAGGAACATATTTACTGTATAGATGATATTTGAAATCGAGTCGTTATTCACCATAATCGGTGAAGCGGTAGTTTATTTTGCAATATTCTTATTCATAATCGCTGTACTGGGTTCATTCCTGATTGGATACTCCTTCAAGACCGAGCGATTCATATTCCCGAATTTTATGCTGTTCTCGATTACCCTCCTTGAAACACTGGTCAAGGCATTATTCCGTCTTGTAAGGCTTGACGATTCCATGGTCGATGACGTGGGTATCGCGCTCAAGAACAAGATATCCCTGAGGAAATTCAGGGACACGCCGGTGAATAAACGGCTGATATTTTTCCCGCAGTGTTTAAGGGCTGCTACATGCCCGTCCAAACTCAGCCCGGATGGTATGCAGTGCATCAATTGCGGAAGCTGCGAGATAGGGCCAGCGAAGAAAAGTGCCGAGGAGCTTGGATATAGAGTATTTATCGTGCCCGGTTCAAGCTTCATCCGGCGGCTTGTGAGAAAACATAAACCCAAAGCCATACTGGGTGTGGGATGCATGACAGAAATAAAGGCAGGTCTTGAAATGTGCGAGAAATTGAATCTTTTCGGTGTCGGGCTGGTTCTTGAGAAAGCGGGTTGCGTTTCTACTGTCCTTGACTGGGATAAGTTCTATGAATTTATTGAATATGACTATCCTCATCCTTCCGGATGAGTTAAAATCGGGAAGATGTATAATTGAAATCCGAACCCTTTATTAACATATATTTTGATGTTTAGCACATGAACCAGAAAGGGTGCCCGGAACATAAGGTAATGGCTTTACTGAAAAATGCCATGCGAAAAGACACTTCATACGAGAAAGTGCTCTCAGCCATGTGCACAAGACCGCACCCGGTTGCAATAAAAGCCCATTTGCAATTCATCGAATCAAACATGGGCGATTTTGGTCTTTTCCGGGGAACAAAGGAACTTGAAGAAAAAGTAATAAAAATGATGGGAGACATGCTGGGCGACAAAAACGCATGCGGCTACATCACCACAGGGGGCACTGAATCCAATATCCAGGCGCTCCGGACTGCAAGGAACATGTGCAATAAAAAGCATCCGAATGTGGTCGTCCCGGCCTCGGCGCATTTCTCATTTGATAAGATTGCCGACCTTCTAGGGATAGAGATAAGAAAAGCAGGATTGGATAGCGAATTTAAAGTTGATATGAATTCAGCAGCGGCTCTTATTGATGACAATACGATAGCACTTGTAGGGATTGCAGGCTCGACTGAATTCGGCCAGATAGACCCGATAGATAAACTTGCAGAACTTGCCCTTTCCAACAACCTGTTCTTGCATGTGGATGCCGCTTTCGGAGGGTTTGTAATACCCTTCCTTGATAAGAAATACGATTTTGATTTTTCCATAAAAGGAGTGACTTCAATAACAGCCGACCCCCATAAGATGGGAATGTCCACGATTCCCGCCGGTGGTTTGCTTTTCAAGGAAGAGGCCTGCTTACTGCCTCTTGAAATAGATACGCCCTACCTTACTATAAGGAAACAGCATTCCCTGACGGGTACGCGAAGCGGCGGGGCTGTTGCAGCCACGTACGCTGTTATGATGCATCTTGGCATGGAAGGATACAGGGAAATCGTGGGCAGGTGCATGAAAATGACAGGCAGGCTTGTTGAAGGGGCAAAGGAGCTGGGTGTGGAGCCCTTAATCGACCCGGTAATGAATATCGTGGCGCTGGATGTGCCTGAACTTGATGAAGTCAGGAAAATGCTGCGGGTGAAGGGATGGACAACATCCATAACACGGACGCCGAAGGCTATGAGGTTGATAATAATGCCGCATCTTAGCGAAGAAAGCCTTGAACTTTTCATATCTGATTTAGGGAAATGCCTAAAAAATAGATGAGATAGAAACATTTATCATCTTTAAACCTTAAAATTGCGATGATGATAGATGATAAATGAATATAACCTTTATAAATACCTTGAATTTTCAATATTCGTTTTGTATTTGATACTCATATTTTTATTCGTCCAGATATGGTTCTCATGGAAAGATATCGATAAAAAGGAATTGATGTTAAAATCGATTGTTGATGAAGCTTTTTTTAAAAAGAACTGTGTTTATATTTTCTTATTTTCTTTTCTTCCACTGGTTCATGAATTTTTTGAAGGAACCTCACTTCCCAATCTTATTGTATATTTAGAATTTTTTGAATTTCTGGCGCTTACATCTCTTGTGTTGTTTGTTCATAACTGGTATACTGTTTTAAAGATTTGCGCAAATAAGAAATCAATGCCAAAAGAGCTTGCAAGTTATTCAAAATAAATGATAAGATAAACCCGATAGATATTTAACTTAAATAAAAAAATAAACCTTTATGAAATGTCCCACATGCAACGGGGATTGCATACAACCGGCAGAAAAGGTACTTGATGAGATATTCGGGATGTACATGGCGTGCAGTTCATGTCTTCCTGACCCCGGGTTTGATAAAAACGCTCAATTTTTGGAGATTCTTGATTCCGGCTCCGGGCGCTGCAGTAAATGCGGCAGGAGGCATCTTGATTTTGTTATCGGGAATGTCCTGACAATATTGAAAAAGACGGGATTATTCCCGGAAGATGCGGCGCTTCGGGAAGTCGGGACTCCGCTCATTGCTTTTGGGTATCGGATACCATATGCTCCAAGGCTTGGCAGGAAAAGCCTTGTCCTTATCATGGATTCGATAACAGAAGAGGCGGCCAGGGAAATAGTCGAAAAAGTGCCGGAGATAAAAGGGGTGATTAAAAGAAAAGGCCTGCAATCCAGAAGCGTAGGAATACTGGATACAGACAGCAATCCCCATACCTATGAGCTTCTGGCTGGCTGCGATATGCGATGTGATGTAATATCTTCATCCTTCGGCGAGCTGTGTATTTATAAAAACCAGTCAAGGATACACATCGAGTTCAATAACACAAAAATCGGAAAAATGGAAGAGTTATACATTAAAGGGGAACTGGATGGAACGTTTATAATCGATGGATTTTGCGGTCCTGGCACGCTCGGGCTTTTGAGTGTCCTCGGCGGCGCCAAGAAAGTCATCCTCAACGATGCCTGGCTTCCTGCGCTAAAGAATGCTATCCTTAATATTAAAGTAAATTCAAAAATCCTGGGGGTAAAAATTGATTTTGAATTACAGGATTATGAAAAACTTATAGGGGATGAACCTGTCCTCATGGCAACCGCAGAAGGTAATGCAAAAATCTCGGTCTATCATGGGGATGTCAGAAGACTTAACAATGTGGTAAAAGAATGCGATACGTGCCTCATAGATACTTTTCCTTCTATTGACCCCTCAGAATTTATTAACGTATGCAGGGATATTGCAAGAAAGGTAATTGTAATCTAACCCTTGCAGCATACATGATTAAAAACTATCAGGCTTGTGGAATATTTCGCTTCATAATCATGCCCGTTAGCCTTTAGAAGCGATAAATAATAATCCCGGATTTTTTGAATTGCCTTCTCGTTCTTATAATTGTGATAGACATTGATGCCATTATCCAGTATCTCTATCTTGTCTATGAACATCAGGGCTTCATCCACGTTCTTTAAAAGTTTTAAGAAATCAGCATGCGGAATACTTTCTATATGTTTTTTCGATATTGATTCGAACATCCCTCCATCGATGGGCGTATTGCCGGATAGAAGCTCTTCGTAATGGCCTCTATAAAGCGATACCATATTATAATTCACAGAACTATATATATCGATTAGATTTCTCCAAAAATCTTCCTTTGATTTGAAGTCATTCATTGTGTCTTTTAAATAACCGAAATGTTTCTTTGCAGCAAACGGCGCTGCCCCTTTTTCCCGGGACTTTAAATCAATACGAACGGTAGTGGCTCTCCTGTGTACCAGATCGATATCAAGACCCTTGTTAAAAGCCAGGAACATTACGACAAGTTGAGC
>JAPZAO010000184.1 GCA_027460615.1 Candidatus Methanoperedens sp. | reverse complement strand
TGTAATATACCGGGATTTGTTGATATTTCAGGGTTAGAATTGGCCGAAAAATGGAAAAATCAAGTAGAAAGCCTGGGAGCAAAAGTGTTATTAAAAGAAGTGGGAAAAATTGAAATAGCTGTAAACACGCAAACACTCTCAAATTTATCGTCTGCACTACCAGTTAAAACAGACACTAATATTGCTCCGCGCTTTTCTATCCAGATTAACGAACAAGAAATTTATTATGCCAAAACTTTAATTGTGGCTACCGGCAGCGAAAGAAGAAGGTTGAATATACCCGGAGAAAAAGGATATTTAGGTAAAGGGGTGAGTTATTGTACCACCTGTGACGCCGCATTTTTTAGAAACAAGACGGCAATAATAGTTGGCGGTTCTGATGCGGCTATTACCGGTGCTATTCATTTAGCTGATTATTGTCAAAAAGTTTATATTATTTATCGGGGAGATAAATTAAGAGCAGAGCCCGTTTGGTTAGAGGATTGGAAAAAGATAGAGGCATCGGGAAAAGGGATAACTATTTATAAAACCAATCTGATTGAGATCCTTGGGAAGAATAGTAAGGTTACGGGAGTTAAGTTAGATCAGGGATATCAGGGAAATCAAAAATTACAAACTGATGGCATTTTTATAGCTATTGGTGGGGTGCCAGGGACCAGTTTAATTCAATCCTTGGGGGTTAAACTAGATGATAGCGGACATGTGGTGGTTAATGATGAAATGGAGACTAATATAGCAGGCTTATTTTGCGCCGGCGATATGACAGATAAATCAAAAATATTGAAACAAGCAATTACAGCTATGGCTCAAGGGGCCATTAGTGCGGCAAGTGTTTATAAGTTTATTAAAAAAGAAAATGCTCCTGCCCAGAGGGGAATATAGTTACGAGCTCAGGTCGATAAGAATTTTTATTCGATTTTTGAATACTTAGATTGCTTGACAACAAATTATGACCCGGTTTGTGAAGCGCGCGCGAATGAAGTTGATCATTATTCAAAATCTCTTAGTCGCAACGCTATCCGCCAGCTGGCGGATACACAAACTCTCTCAAATTTATTGTCTTCGCAATCTAACTGAAAAAAATTCTATCCTCCTGCGCTTTAAAAAATCTATGAATAATCCTTATCAGAATGCTATCAAACAATTAGAACAGGTAGGAAAAATTCTACATTTAGAAAAAAAGATAGTAGATAAATTAAAAGTGCCGCAAAATTTAGTTAAAGGTAAATTAAAAGTGCGGATGGATAATGGGAAAGTGAAAACCTTTTTAGCATTTAGAAGTCAACATAATGATGCTAAAGGTCCATATAAAGGTGGTATTCGTTTTCACCCTCAAGTAAGCGAAGATGAAGTTAAAGCCTTAAGCATGTGGATGACCTGGAAATGTAGTGTGGTGGGTATTCCTTATGGCGGGCTTTCCTGACACAGTATATCGGCAACACAACAAAACTCAGAACGCTTGAATATCTGGAATCCGCGGTCAGAAACCTCATGGAATTGACAGGAGTTGATAAGGTCGATGCGGTAGCCGTGGACATGCATCCGTCTTTTAATACCTCGGCGCTGGGGAAAGAATTAAGCGGGAAATTCAATGTTCCTTTAATAAAATGCCAGCATCATTTTGCCCATGCAGCATCACTCCTGTCAGAAAGCGGTCATGAGAAAATGGTATGCATTGCGGCTGACGGTGTGGGATACGGGAATGACGGGACTGCATGGGGAGGAGAAATAATCGTCGCTGGCGAAAGTTTTGAGCGCGCGGGGCATCTTTTGCCGCAACCGATGCCTGGCGGCGACCTTGCAGCGCGATATCCTGCCCGTATGGCTGCGGGCGTTTTGTCAGGGAAATACAAGCCCGATGAGCTTTCCAGGATATTCAAACCTTATTTTGAAAAGAATGAACTGGCTATTGTTTTAAAGCAAATGGAAACAGGTTTCAACTCGCCTCTTACATCAAGCACGGGAAGGATACTTGATGCAATCGCGGCGCTGCTCGGTGTGTGTGCTGAGAGGACGTATGAAGGTGAACCAGCCATGAAACTTGAGGCTTTTGCAATGAAAGGGAAAAATATTGTGGATATGCCTGTAATATTCAAGAAAACCGATGGTAAGTATGTATTTGATACAACAGGGATAATCGAAACCGTGTATCTTGCAATGGACGAATATCCGTATCCTGATATCGCTGCGTCATCCCAGGCTGCCCTAGCAAGAGGGCTGTGTGAAATGGCGATTAGAGCTGCGCGGGATAAGAAGATTGGCGTGATAGGGTTTTCAGGCGGTGTTGCCTATAATAATGCCATTATCAGTACCGCAAGAAATATTGCGGAGGAAGAAGGTTTTGAATTTGTCGTGCACACAAAAGTGCCTTGCGGCGACGGGGGGATAAGCCTCGGGCAGGCGGTGATGGGGGCTTTTGGGAATGACAAATAGTCCCCGGTGCAAACATTTCCGTAAGCTTCATTAATAATCAGCACGTCTAATAATCAGATGACAGTTTTAGACGGATACGAATCATTTTTTGACGCATCATGTGACCCTAATCTTGAAGCCTCCAAGAAAAAAGATGGCATGTTTTATATTTTTCGTTCAATAGAGGCATGGAAAGATGAAAAATGCAAAGAAGAGGATATTCCGGTAAAAGAGCTGGTATGCAGCGAGTTTAAGAAAAACAGGTTTATCGCTCACCCCTGATATCATTTCCACTAATTATATATATTAATAATACATCGCATTACTAATAACGAGGAAACGAATGGGCAAAGTAAAATCAGCCATCCCGGGTCTTGATGAATTAATCGAAGGAGGTTATGTCGAGAACGATGTAATTCTTGTAACAGGCGGGCCAGGCACAGGGAAAACTACTTTCGGGGTGCAGTACCTGTATGGTGGGGTTGTAAATTTTAACGAACCCGGCGTCCTCGTCGTGATGGAAGAAACCCCCTCGCGGCTAATAAGGGATATGTGGAGATTCGGGTGGGATATTGAAAAACTCGTATCCCAGAAAAAAATGAAAATAATATACGCAAACCCTTTTACATATACGAAATT
The DNA here is from genome assembly GCA_027460615.1 of Candidatus Methanoperedens sp. GTDB lineage: Archaea > Halobacteriota > Methanosarcinia > Methanosarcinales > Methanoperedenaceae > Methanoperedens. The sequence continues at coordinate 5,661 of JAPZAO010000184.1, read as the reverse complement.
TGTAAAACCACTTGAAAAAAGCCCTATCAATACTATCGCCGCGAGAAAAAATATCGGGGATATCTTTGAACAGATCCAATTGGAGGTCGAGGGAATACGTGCAAAAAGGATATTTATTGATTCCATAACTTCTTTTAAAATATCAGCAGATAAATCAGAAGTCAGGCATAAAATATCAGAGTTTATTAAGAACCTTGAGTATCTTGATTGTACAACCCTTATGTCAAGTGAGGTACAGGGCAAACCGTCTTCATTCAGCGTTGAAGAGTATCTTTCATCTGGCGTCATCAGGCTGCATGTGTTCAGGGCGGAGGGGAACCGGGTAAAAGCAATCGAAATATTAAAGATGAGGGGCGTCAAGCATGATGAAATCCTGCATCCATACGAGATAAGGGATAAAGGCATCATCGTTTACCCGGGTGAGACCGTGATGAATGATGAAATGAGTCTTTTTGACTCTGTAGACAAAAGATAATATTTGGGATTTATATGGCTCTTAATTATGATGAGATAGTCCGGAAATACGAAAAATATGTATTCCAGACCTACACACGCCAGCCCATTGCGATAAAAAAAGCATGCGGAGCTGTAGTGACGGATGTGAATGGTAAGGAATACATCGATTGCGTGGCAGGAATAGCTGTGAATAACGTGGGTCACTGCCATCCCGCTGTAGTCGATGCTATTAAACGGCAGGCAGAGCAGTTAATACATGTATCGAATCTTTATTATACCGAAAACCAGGCTCTTCTTGCCGAGGAACTTTCGAAACTTACGATGCTTGACCGTGTCTTTTTCTGCAATTCAGGGACGGAAGCCGTTGAAGGCGCCCTGAAACTTGCACGGAAAGCTTCGGGCAAGAAAGAATTCATTGCCACTGAACATGCGTTCCATGGAAGGACGCGCGGCGCTCTCAGCGTCACCCACAAGGAAAAATACCGCAAGCCCTTCGAACCCCTTGCGCCTGCGGTATTCGTGCCGTACAACGACGCCGATGCAATTAGTGCGACAATCAATGAAAACACAGCCGGCGTGATTCTTGAACCCATACAGGGAGAAGGCGGTGTGATAATACCTTCAGACGGATACCTGAAAGAAGTGCGCAAGATTTGCGATGAAAAAGATACTTTATTGATACTGGATGAAGTGCAGACAGGGTTCGGGAGGACGGGAAAATGGTTTGCAAAAGAGCATTCAGGCATCATACCCGATATTATGACAACAGCCAAGGCAATGGGCGGAGGCTTTCCCATGGGCGCAATGCTCGCGCGTGAAGACGTGGCTTCAAATTTCGTGCGCGGCGACCACGCATCCACGTTTGGCGGGAATTCCCTTGCCTGCGCTGCAGCTCTTGCCAATATAGATGTGATCAAAAAAGAAAAACTCGTGAAGCGCTCCGAAGAACTGGGTTATTATCTCATCAAAAAACTTGAAGGTTTGAACAAGGATTATGTAAAAGAGATACGCGGCAAAGGTTTGATGGTAGGCATGGAACTCTCAATCAAGTGCGAGGACATTGTGAACAAAGCCCGCGAACAGGGCGTGCTTCTTAACTGCACTTCGGAATCCGTGCTGCGTTTTGTCCCGCCGCTAACTATTACGAAAGAACAGCTTGATACGGCGGTGTCGGTGCTGAATGAGATTTGAAAAGCGACACCTCGCTTTATGCGGTCTAGGGGTATGGTCGCAAGACCATACCCCTTCGTTTGATAAAACTTTCTTAAAGTTTTTTGAAGGACTGGTGCGCCCCTCGGTTAAGAATATAAAAGAGTACGTACCGGGAAAATCTATCGAGGAGATTGCACAGAAATATGGGCTTGACCCCGCCAAAATTATAAAACTTGGCTCGAATGAAAATCCGCTCGGGCCTTCCCCGCTTGCAGTTTCTGCCATTAAGGAAAAAGCCGGGAAAATCCACCTGTATCCGTCTTCGGATGCACTTGAATTAAGAAAAGCGATATCTGCATATACAGGTTATCCTGTGGATAACATTGTCGTTTCGGGGAACGGCATGGATGGGATACTCGATACAATGATGAGGCTTTTCATGACCCCGGAAGCCGAGACAATAATACCCGTACCTACGTTTTCGTATTATGAAATCGCAACCCTCGCAAACGGGGGAAAACCGGTTTTTGCAGAGCGCGCTCCGGATTTCGCAATAGAGCCAAACAGGATTCTGGATAAAGTTAATGACAGCACGAAAATGATTTTTCTCTGCTCGCCGAACAACCCTTCCGGGAACACTGTCAGCGAAAAGGATGTGAGGAAGATACTGGAATCGGTTAATTCGATAGTGTTCGTAGATGAGGCTTATGCCGATTTTTCAGGGCATGATCTCATGGGGCTCGTGAGGAAATATGATAATCTTATAATCGGGCGCACATTCTCAAAGGCTTTCGGTCTTGCGGGGATGCGCATGGGTTATGCCGTGGTGCCGCAATGGATTGCCAGGGAATACATGAAAGTCATGACACCGTTCTCTGTGGATGTATTATCTCTGGCTGGCGGGATTGCAGCGTTAAATGATAAGGAACATCTTAAGAAAAGCCTTGAAACCGTGAAAAAAGGGCGCATCCAATTGAGCAATGGACTTGTTCCTCTATGCAAAGTATATCCCTCGGAGGCGAATTTCATCCTGATAGATGTTTCCCCTCATACAGCGGCGGAAGTATCGGAATCGCTATTAAAAAAAGGCATAATAGTGCGGGACTGTACTTCTTTCAGGGGCGCAGGCGAGTCTCTAATCCGTATCACGGTGGGTACTGGAGACCAGAATGAAAAGGTCATAGAAGCTATGAGTGCGATCTTATGATTATAGCCCTCACAGGCACACCCGGCACCGGTAAAACCACTATTTGCGGCATATTGAGCGAGCATTCGCAATACAGGAAACAATTCCATATTATCGACCTGAACAAAATTGTCCTGGGTGAAAAGCTTTACACCGGGAAGGATGAGACGCGGGACACATACGAAGCAGATATGGACAAACTGGAAGAGCGCGTGAAGCAGGTAATCAGCCAGGTGCCGCAGGGTATGGATATCATAATGGAAGGTCATCTTTCGCATCTTTTGCCTTCGGATGTTATTATCGTGCTGAGGACGCATCCTGTGGCTCTGCGGAAGCGGCTTGGGAAAAGGAAGAATTACTCTTTTTCGAAAGTAAAGGAAAATGCCAATGCTGAGGCGCTGGATGTAATACTTGTGGAATCAGTCGAACGCAGTAAAAACGTCTTTGAGATAAATACCACGGATATTAATCCGCTGGCCGTTGTAAAATCAGTTATTGCGATAATTGAATCCCGAAAGCAGGGAAAAACACCTGACGGTTACTTGCCGGGGAAGTTGAACTGGATTGAACAGGTGGAATTGTAATTACCACGTTTCCCAGTGAACTACCTTATCCATCCCCATTCTGGGCGGCGCAACCGGTTCTTCATCTGCATAACCTACGGGTATTATGGCTATCGGTTTTGTCTTATTGGGGATGCCAAGAAGTTCGATGACTGCGTTCTCATCGAACGCGCCCACCCAGCATGCCGCAAGTCCCAGCGAACATGCCGAAAGCAGGATATTCTCCACGCTTGCCGTGGCATCCTGGATTGCATAAAGCTCTCCCCTTGTTTTGTATACGCGCGATGAACGCTCGATATTCGCAACTGCAACAATCACGATTGGCGCCTGTTCAATGAACGACTGTCCGAGCGCAGCTTCTTTCAATTTCTGTTTTGTAATTTTATTGGAAATAACTATGAAATCACGCGCCTGCAGGTTTCCCGCTGACGGTGCCATCCGGGCTGCATCTAAAAGTTCCTCTATCATCTCTTTCCCGACGGGTTGGGCCTTGAATCTCCTGACAGACCGTCTCCCTTTAATTGTTTCTATACACTCCATACTACTAACCTCTAAAATATGAATTGGAATTAATAGTATTTAAAACGTGGTTAGTAATAAAAATAGATTAATTATCTCTGTAATTTAATAAAATTTTCGTATTACCGAGATAAACATTTATATACTGAATTTACATAGTATGTGGAGGTGGAAAGAGATGAGACTCAGTAAAAATAACCTGGTAATTATCGGGATAGTGCCCATAATCATTGGTTTGATAATAATGTACAACTTCTGGATTGCCATTGAAAAACTGTACCCGCTTGGCATGACAACCTATATGGTTTTTAACCAGATGGTTGTTATAGGCGCCGCCGTGTTTTTAGGAGGTTCTGTTTACTGGGGCGTACTTGTTTATTATATCCATTTGATGCAAGAAAATGAAGTTGATATCCAGGATAACTTCACACAGCTGGCAGGCAGCGGAACAGCGCATCTCCAGAATGCCAAAGGTCTTATTTCCCAGGTGCTTGAAGATATAAAAAGTACTGAGCGGTTAAAACCGCAACAGTAGTTGTTTTTTTAAATTATTTTTTATTTTAATATATTACTTGCAGCCTCTACACCAGGCCCCATTTTCTTGACAACGTCATTCCTGTGAAGCACTATTTCCACTACCTGGACTGTGCTCAAAATATCCAGTTTACTTATGTTGCCCATGCTCCCTATCCTGAATATCTTACCCTCAAGAGGTCCCTGCCCGCCAGAAACCTGGATGCCAAGTTCCTTTATCCCGCCGCGCAGTTTCTTGTCGTCGATGCCTGTGGGAATTTTCATGGCCGTGACCGTATTTGAGTATCTGCTGTATTTATTCAACTGCGGGAACATCTCCACGTTCATAGCAGCCGCAGCCGCCCGCAGGGCTTCTGCGTACATGGCATGTCTCTTGATACGCGCAGCAAGTCCTTCTTCCTTAACGATGCGAAGCGCTTCATGCAGCGCGAAAAAGAGCGGGACCGCCGGGGTATAAGGAGTCTGCGCCGTCTCTTTGTTCGCAGATTTCCTGTATGCTTTCAAGTCCATATAATAAGGAGGCTTATCAACCATGGAATCCCATGCTTTCTTGCTCACCGAGATAGCTGATAACCCCGGAGGCGCACCTATGCACTTCTGTGAACCGACCACGGCTATATCCACGCCCCATTTATCCACGAGGACTTCATCCCCGCCGATGGTGGTCACGCCGTCCATAATGAACAGGGCTCCGTATTTTTTCGCAAGTTCGCCTATCTCTTTTGCCGGGTTCTTGATGCCCACGGATGTATCATTATGCACAAGGGTAACGGCTTTTGCCCCTTCAGCCAGAGCGCTCTCCACGCGGTCAAGCTCTATGGATTCGCCTTTTGTCCAGTCGAATTTTACAGCTTTTACATTGCCGTAGCGCTCGCCAATTTCCCTGAAGCGTTCCCCGAACTTGCCGTTCTCTATGGTGATGAGCGTGTCTTTTTCCCCGATGACGTTCCCGACTGCAGCTTCCATGGCGCAACTGCCAGAACCGCTAATTATATACATATCATTTTTTGTACCAAAGAGTTCCTGCAGTGTCTGCCTGCATTCGTTGTACATATCGCCGAATTCCTTGCCGCGATGCCCGATTATGGGTTTTGACATGGCGCGGAGTATCCTCGGCGCAACGGGTACAGGACCCGGTATCATCAGCAAATTATTTTCAAGATTCATAATGGGTTTCTCCTTATAATTCCTGTTATTTTTTGCTAATACAACTATCTTGCATGTATATCTTTTGCAAAAGAAAAGGGAATC
>JAPZAO010000183.1 GCA_027460615.1 Candidatus Methanoperedens sp. | reverse complement strand
GGCGTCAATGTGATAATGATAAGCCAGGGTTCATCCCAGCATAATATCTCTTTTGCAGTAAGCGAAGACGGCGCTAAGAAAGCCGTGCAGGTGCTTCACAAGGAATTCGGGCTTGAACGCGAGAAGTAATATTATATGATCGATATCAGAAGCCTCCCTTTAGTGCCTAAAGTTATCCTCATTGCAGGTTTTACAATAGGGATTGTTTCTTTTATTTTGTTCCTCAGGTATCCGATAATATTGATATTGATGAAATACAGCCCGCAATACCGGGAATTTATTAAAAGAACACTGGGAGCGAAAAAAATCAAGAAAACTATCATGAGAAAAATAATCTTCGTAACAGGAAATCCCCATAAAGTCCGGGAAGCCGGTGACATCCTGTCGCATCTCGGAATAACCCTGGAGCAAAATAATTGCGGATATCCCGAATTGCAGGAGGATGAACTTGAACCCATAGCGGGCTTCGGCGCGCGATGGGCTGCTGATAAACTGGACTATGAGGTCATGGTGGATGATTCGGGGCTTTTCATTGAGGCGCTCGGAGGATTTCCGGGTCCTTATTCTGCGTATGTTTTTGACACCCTCGGAAATGAAAGGATACTGAAACTCATGGAGGGTGAAACTAACAGGAGGGCTGTTTTTAAATGCGTTATAGGATACTGCCGTCCCGGAGAAGAACCGTATTTATTTTCCGGCGAAGTGGATGGTGAAATTGCGGATGAGATGCGGGGAAACGGCGGTTTCGGCTATGACCCGATATTCGCAGTCAGCGGCGTGACTTTCGGGGAAATGGGAGAAGAAGAGAAAAACGGGCTCTCCCACAGGTATGCTGCGCTGACCGAATTCGCACAGTGGTTGAAAAAAGGGCAATGAAAGGAGCAGCTGTAGCGGTATAGGCTCATAGCCATTCTTCGCCACATCTACTCCCCCATTCCCATGAAGCTCTCAGTCCATGCCGGCGCATCAGGCGGATTTTTCTTAAGCATCTCCCGCCACGTCTCATCCGTGAGTCGCTCCTGCATGGGCTGTTTGAACTCGTAGTACGGGATTACAGGACCAGCGCCTATGATTATCCTGCCGTCAGGCACCTTATAGGCGACAAGGACAACATTAACCTCGCCAGTGCCCTCCTCCAGTACCTTTCCCGTATTTGTGTCCGTGTGCACGTCAGCTATCAGTGTAGTCTGCTTGCCATCAGTATCAACGCCAGCAACCACGCTATCAAGGTTCTCTCCGAAGTTGCGGATAAAAGTATAGTCTTCTTCGGTTAACTCCTGATTCTCAAGCTCTTTTGTGGATAATTCCAGCAGTCTTGAAAGAATTGATTCCAGACTCTCAAGCCTCGTTTTATCGCCTGCATCAAGTGCCTCTAAGCCGCCAAGACCGTTTTTTGTCATTTTCGTCATTGCAAGGAGGCGGGCATAAAATTCCGGTACAGGCTCGACATAGCCCACAACCGGCATTGGTTGAGCCGGTAAACTTGTTGTACCTATGGTATAACTCTGCTTGGCATACAATATTGTGTCATGCCTCAACTCCGTCCATGAAGCAAGGGCGGTGTTAAGCTCTTTATCCTGCCATGCCTGTGTCTGCATGAAAGTTGGATATCCTGGCCCGTATTCCTTTAATAGTGGTTTTATTGTGTAGAGCCACGACCAGTAGAGATTCTGGGTCCACTCAGACTCATTAAACATATCAAATTCCGCTTTCAGCCCCTTGAATTTCTCGTCATAGTTTTTATAATCCGTATCGCCTTCTTTCTCAAGAATATCCCTGGCGCGCTGGGAGTCAAGCAGTGCCATAGTATCCAATCCTCTCGGGAAGCCCCTGATAGGGCCGCTTTTGCTCATGACCATGGTAAAGGGAGATGAATTTCCAGTGTACTCAAGCAGGACAAGGTTCTGGAACATATATGAGTCAGGAACAAACTTCTGTCCCATAAAGCGCATTCCCTTTGACTTTTCAAAGCATTCATTGACTTTTTCTTCCGTGATGGGGGGATCTATCTCGCACCTTCCTGTTCCACCGTATATTTCCGGGGATCTCATGACAGCCAGTTCTGCCTTGAGGTTAAGCAGTTTATCATTATCATTAAGCTCTGTTGACTTGAACGTACTTCCAAATACTTTCAGCATGCTTTCCCTGTATTCATAAGGCGTTAGATCATCCGCAACACCTACGAAAAAGGCAGTAACAGTGTATATCCTGTTCCAGTCTTCAGCAACAGTTTTGTTACCGCTGGTTTTTATGGAATCCATCTTACTTGAAATCCATGAGGCTTGGATTGTTTGAATCCTTGCATCCTCTTTGGAAACATACCCTTCCTTTAGCAAAAAAGCCATTCTTCCATACCACATCATGGATTTGAAGTACCTTTTCAGTTCCTCACTACCTGTATAGTGACCTCTGGGAACATACTGGCTGTAGTCCTCCTTGTATTTGAAAATCGGGCTTTCACTGAAGCCTTCATGACCTTCGATCAACCTTAATTCCGCATCAACATCGGCTCTGGCAAACTCAGGTACAGTGGCGTTAGGGTCAAGCAGTTTTAATCCCACAGCGAAATATTCAACATTCCTCTTTGCAGCTTCTTTTAAGTCCCCTTCATTGCGATTGTACTCATCGGTGAAGGCAGCTTCCATGGTTTTACTTATGACATCCAGGTCATTGTAAAACTCCTTTTGCTCAATATTTTTCAATAGCTCGTTGAACTGAATGCGATATAGATGAAGCAGGCTGTCTGTGGTGACGAATATCGGAACGTCCATCATCTTCATTTGTTTGTAAGGCTCAACAATGTCGTCACCGCGCCAATCCACAACTACAAATCCGTTTTTCCTGAGCAGATTCGCCTGTGAATCTTTTAAATTGAAAGCAGATTGGATTTTCTCGTAATTCTCTGTTTTTGTTAATTCAAGAGGCAGAGAGTAGGAAGGGGCTTTCAGGCTGATGTTTTCCTGCTTTATTTCGTAATAAGAAGCAAAGGTAGGTTTCAGACCTTCAGCTCGCTGTGCCTTAGGTGCTCCTATAGTCAGGTTGTTTATATTGCTTTCTGGCTGCTGGATACAGCCTGATGAAAAAATCATTCCAGCTATGAGCAGCACTATCAAAACTTTTAGTTTCAACTTCTTATCCATGTTCATTCCTCCTTTTCATCACGTAAATTATAAAGACAAAATCCCGAGGGCCGGTTTCGCCTCAAAGCCCTGGATTTGAGGTGTGGCCGCATGGGAAGTGGATTCCCACCATTTTATTCATAGTTTCCTAATCTTTTGCTTATTGGTACCTGATCTCAGCTGTGTAGGTTATGGTTTTTGTGCCATCCTTGGGTACATTAACCTCAAATTCAATGGTGTTTGCATCCTTCTTTTTGTATTGCTCGGAAGCTTTCGTAACCTGCCAGTTGCCGTAGAGGTGCTCTGTTACTATTATTTTCGCGTCCTCGGTTTTATGGTTCTTCAGTTCGATGCTGTAACTTTCCCGGATTCCATAGCTGCCCATGCCCTCCGTGTCTGTTACCGTGCGTTTGCCAACGATATCAAAGGCATTTCCCACATTTATCCTCAGCGTCTCATCTTTTGGCGTGTGGTCGATGCTGTCCTCGCCTAAAAACTGGAGCTGCCCGTCGCTGTCAGCCTTATAAGCCCTCACCACGCCCTTTGGAAGAGGCATGCCAAGGCCGTTTTGCTCTGAGTTGGTTATGTTAAGGGTCACCTTTACTTTCTCCCCATCCCTTGCGCCGTCGTAGGAATATTCTTTCTTCGCAGGCACATTATCAGCGCTGAGCAGTGATATCTGCTTTATTTCATTGTTGTTCAGGGTTGTGGGGCGCTGGAGAGTGTACAAGTGGTATTCAAACAGGCCTTCCTGTGTGAAACCGGAAGGAGGTGCGCCGACAGCGAATGAAGTAGCTTGGGGCACTACCAGGCCCTTGTAATACTGGGGTACTTCTACCCGATTTATATCCCCGGCCACCAGTTTCAGCTTTGCATCCGGATAAGCCGTTCCCGCATTGTTCTCGATTGTAACCCAGCCTTTTATGTTCGCCTTTGAATCGCTCTGGTCTATCGTGGCAATATAATTGGCTTTCCAGTTCATGCCGCCTGTGAGATATGTTGTTTCGACTTCCCGGCTTCCTGAGAAGTCGGTGTATATATCCCAGATAAGCGTGGGTTTGGTGAGAAGACCTGCTGAATCAGGATATTCTATCTTCTTTACGTTATTCAGAACAACAACGCCTTTCTGGGTCTGAAGCGTGATGCCGCCCGAGCTGCTGAGAAGCTTTCCTGTGAAGGACTCGTTATCCGAGGTGACTGTTATCTCTTTATCCAGGTATTTGTCCAGCAGTTTTTCAGAACTCACGAGGTCATACTCGTAGTTCTGCTCTACAACCACTGTGTTCCGGCTTTTAGGGTCATTGAACATTACGGATGTAGGGTCAATCTGGGATGCAACATCAACGTATTTGATGATATTATTTCCACTGCTGAGATCCATTGTCCTGTATTCTTTTACCAGTGCAAGATTCTGGTTATAAACCGTGACTTCATTCTTTGTTTTATCGGAGCTTGCTGCTTTTGCGATGGAAAGAAGAGCAACTTTTGGCGCTTCCTTTGAAACAATGGTAGCGCCGCCCTCGATATTATTCCAGTTGTTATCTTCCCGGCTTTCCCACAGGGCTGCAAGAGAAACAAGCAGCAGCGCGATTACAATTAAAGAGATGAGCTTTTTGAAACTCGTAGATTTTAAACTTTGATATATTTCTTTCAATTTGACTTGGTTTGACATTGTTTCCTCCTGACGTCTATTTTCAAGACTGTAATTCATGACTGTGACATATCTACATCCTGTACTTATAAAAGATTTTCTTAAACTACGAATGGATTCGTAGCTATACGGCGCTGGCATTAAGTAAGTTTAAAGCAAATACTACCATGCCTTCGGGCACCTAGGGTTCAGTTGCTCTTGCGGAACTGCTGAACTCGATGCATCATCTTTTCAAATGTCGCATTTTTATCCCACTATAAAATTTAATTTATAAATTGTTTAAACTACTTTTTAATTACTAGGAGGAGTTGGTATGATAGCCGGGTATTCCCAGCCAATTACTGTTACCTGTCCATCATATGTTATAAAAACATTTATAGTTCCAAAAAGTTTACCATTATAAAGATTCACCTTAACAAGGTAAACTTCTTTATTATCCAATATAGCTGAACTAACGTCATTTTCGGATACATTAAAGGTGTGATTATCTATCTTTGCAATAACTCTTGAATCGTTTAAAGCGATTTTCACAGCGTCTTCTTTAGAAATCTTAGGAACTATAGTTTCGTTAAAACCTACCTTTTCTTGAAGACATCCGCTCACTAAAATAAAAAAAAGAAAAAGGGTTATTAATAACCCATACAGATTTCTTCTTAATTTCATGGTATCCAAGAATCTATCTTATATGCATTTGACCCTGAAGGTATATATCTGTTAACCCGTACAGGCAAATCACCCCAGTAATGAGTAGTTTCCGGTAAATAGCCATTCCACCACAGAGCAGTATTTCCTCGATAGAGGTAGGATTCCTTGAAATACGATAATGAGACGGGTGTAAAACTACTTGCGGATGCTGCGAAATACTCATGATCTTCACTTGGATTGCCTGCGGCAAAAGGAACATGTCCCGTACGTATTACAATGCCATTCCATGCAATGTAATATGGATATCCCTGACCGTCGTTGAAATCATGGACATAAGTTTCAAAATTGTTGTCTATGTTAGGATTTGCAATGCCCCATGTTTTCCATTGTTGGTCTGATGGTTGTGTACTATCGACTGTATATACAACGTATTCATTCGGGTTCCAATAAAATCTGGCGACACCAACCTCTATCCAGGTTCCTGCTGCCCCCAGATGGCTTGTGACATACTGAATTTGTGTACCGCTACTTGAAACTTCCATTGAACTTGGACGTACATAGCCATTTACGCCGCGGTAATTCGTCTCGTCTATTACCATCGCACCGTTTTTTTGAACGTACGACTGTGTACCAGTACTTTGAAGCGTATTGTTCTTCAGGCCTTCTTGAACCTTCTTGAAATTGCCTACGACTCTTTTATTATCTTCATCAGTCCAACCATCTTGATACTTAGTTGATAGATTAAGAATTGCCTTAGCTATCTCAGCCTCCGAAAATCCTTTATTTCTCAGTTCTTTTATGAATGATGGAGTCCTTTCATCTACAGTGGCTTTATCGACAGCGTCTGGTGATATTCGTCCATTTGACTCTTGTGCGCTCACTGCAGGCACAAACACCACGCTCACAAGCAGCATTGCCGCAAGCATCGCGCCTAATTGCATTCCTTTACTTAGTTTCATATTTTATCTCCTTTGTATTTTCTTTGCTGCCCTCAGGCGCGGCGCTGGCTTTAAATAAATTTAAAGCTAAACTTACCATGCCTTCGGGCACTTGGGGTTCAGGTTGCTATTGCGGAACAGTTGGGCCATTCGTTTAGTAAGTAAATGTTTCATAGAACCACTGTGGCTAATTAACTCGATATAATCCAACTCTTATACTTGTCTTAAATTTTACTCTTGTGCTTCAATAAACGGATAATACCCCAGATTACCGCAACAAAAGTAATCAATGCTGATATAATTATAATTGTTTCACTAATTCCTATTTCCATGTTTTTCAACTTCTATTTCCCTCTTTATATCGCTGGATCGATACATAAATTATAGCTAAAAGCCCAGCGAAAATCATTAAAGCTGCCGAATAAGCTGCCCCAGCATCACCTAAACCTATATTTACTCCTCTCAATACTGCATATATAATAGGAGGTAAGCTAACTATAATTGGAGTGAATAACAGAATCTTACCAATAATTTCTACTGCACTCAACCAATCTTTTTGTTCTTTCATTTTTATATACCTCATATTTTAATCTAAGTTAATCTATTTATCAGTATCGAGTAATCTTTAAAAAAATAAAAAAAGGGGATAGTATTAGAAGTCTACTATTATACTGTTATACCAAACCCCTTCACCACTATAATCTCCGTCGAATCTGCCGAAATCAGAGCCGGCCTCTCCAGATCCATACACTGTGGCCTCTGTTATTAACTCTAAATATGCGATATAATAATGTCCTGATTGAAGATTGACACCAAGCCCGTTATTGAAATCAAAATTCGCTTCAGTCCAACCTGCACCTCCCTCGGTTCTGGTGTATATATTGGTGCTATACCTAGTAGCGGTGCTCGCATCCCAGAGTACTAAGTTTATCTCAGCATAGCTGGTTGCGGATAGTGCTGAGGTTGTGAGACCCCAAATATGGCCAGCCATTCTAATATTAGCGGATCGACTACCAGTTCCCGAAACATAGAATTGCTTACCTGCATAAGACCACGCGTTGACTCCACCAACTCCAGCAGGACCCACAAGAGATGAAGCTTCTGCTTTTCTGCTACTCAGATAATAATCTGAACCATACCACCAAGGGGCCACCCCCCATGTACCTGACCCTTTATTTCCGTAATCAGCAGATAAAAATGTCCTATCTGTACCTAGATTGACAGTATCCCATGACAATATTCGTACATCCGTTGTCACATTCCGGAGGGAGTTTTCTATATCTTTTCTAACTGTTTTATCTAGTTCTTTTCTGATCTCTTCTGCCTTTTGCTGATCTATCTGAGAATCCTTATTCTGAGCTAATTTTTTTTCCATCTCTTTTTCTTTTGTACCAATGTCTGATACCTGTTTTTGTGCACTCACCGGCACTACTGCTACTGCTAAAAGTAGCATCGCAACCAGTAGGGCACTTATTCCTACTCTGTTACTTTTCATTTCTTATTTCCTCCTTTGTATTTTCGTTCTTCCGGAGGCAAAACCGGCAAACTTTAAGTGTTTTCAAAGCATACCTGGCAATGCCTTCGGGCACTTGGGGTTCAGTTGCTCTTGTGGAAATGCTGAACCCCGTGAAACATCTTTTTTGATGTCTGCCTTTTACGCTATGAAACTCCCTTTATAAATCTTTTTTAGCCAAATCATCGAACTATCCACGAATTATTCTGTCTCAGTTCGATGATTTGGACATAAAAATTAAATATCGCCCCGAATATGCCTGTGTGGGTGATTTAATTGCTTAAAAAGATTGGAATCGCAACAATTTTACTGCTGTTTTCAGCCTCGCTGGCTATGGCAGCAGTAAGTGAAGAGAAGATGAACGCAGCCAAGACTGGTGGATATACGGTAGAACCTGCTAATGGTACGGGTGGGGATGTTGGCATTCAGAGTGTTTACTCTACGATCACACAGGGCCAGACTAACTGGCACACTAAGGATGTAACGACTTTCATCACGACCCTGAACGTAGATTTGAACTGGGGCAATCCCAGCAATTCGCTGAGGCTTACGATATACTCACCTGATGGCTACGTGTTTGGCCCGTACTTTGACAATGCCGATGGAGTCATTAACGGCAGGGCTGTGGGACAAAAATAAAAGAATGCCCCAATATCAAACATTTCCATCCTTTAAGATGATTACAAATACCCTTTTTCCAATGTATTTTTTAGGGGCATCTATCTTAGCCCCATTTCCATAAGGTGTTACTCTCTTTTCGTATATCTCTTCAACATTATCTTTAATTGATAGCTTTCCGCCTACCACTGCTTTGATTTCTCTCATAGTATAGTATATACATGTAAACAC